>CBDTZF010000264.1:0-4040 GCA_965364825.1 uncultured Rhodocyclaceae bacterium
CTGTATCGACGGGTGTGCTCACTACAGCATGCGATTTAGCGCAGACGCATCGGTGCACACTCCGGATGCGACCCATCCAGGTTGTTGATTCCAGAGTGCAGTGACGCGCTAAGAGACGAGCACCACCGGACAGTCGACGGACTCGATGAAGCGCTGGCCGCCGCGTTCGGCCAGGTGCGCGTTGCCGCGGTCGATGAGCAGCAGGCTGCCACCGTCGTGCGCTATGGCATCGCTCAGCGCCGAGAGGTCCGCGCTGGCAAGTCGCTCGAAGCGCGCATGTCGCGAATACTCTGCAAGCGTCGAGATGGCACGTTCGCGCAGGGGCCGCAGGGTGTCGGGCGTGGCTTGCGGCAAGACCACCACCATGTCGGCCTCGCCGGGCGCGGCAAGCTCTCGCGCTAGTGCCAAGGCGCGTGTTGCACCGGCCGACCCGTCGTAAAACACCCACACCGGTGGCGCGGCACTGCGCCGCCGCGCTCGGGCGCGCGGCGTGTTGCCGCGGATCAGGAACGCGATATCCATTCCGGTCGCGGCCGACAGGGCTTCGGCCGCGTAACGGCCGCGCACCACCTCGAGCCGCGTGTGCAGTTGTCGCTGGCGCGCGATGCGTTGCAGTTCGCGCCGCGCCTGCTCGGCCTGGGCACGCAGCGCGCGCGTCATGCGCAGGCTGTCGAGCCGGCGCACACTGCCCGAGCCGCGGTCGATTTCGCTGGCAAACGGCAGTGCGGCGAAGTTGACCAGGTCGAGGTCTTCGATGAACAGCCCGACCAGTTCCGCCTGCTGGTGTTCGGCCAGCGCGGCGGCGCGCTCGAATGCCGTCAGGCAGGTCGCGCATGAGTCGATGGCGACCATAATTCGGACGACGGCGCGCTTTTCCTCCGGCTCATTCATTGCTGTTTCCGGGCTTTTTGTCTTCGGCGAGCTTGGCAAAGCGGGCTCGCGCCATCGACATCTCGAGCAGCCGCTTCTCGACGCGGCCATTGACGCTCTCGTCGGGGAAGTTGCCAGCGGCGTCGCGCTCGCCCGCCTCGACCCCGGTGAGCAGGCTGATCGCTTCGTCCACCGTCGTCGGCGCGAAAATCCGGAAGCGCCCGGCCTCGGCCGCGGCCACCACATCGTGCCGCAGCATGAGATGTTTGATGTTGGCTGGCGGGATCAGCACGCCTTGCTCGCCGGTGAATCCCTTCGCGTGGCAGATGTCGAAAAAGCCTTCGATTTTCTCGTTGGCGCCGCCGATGGCCTGTACCTGGCCATGCTGGTTGACTGATCCGGTGACCGCGAAGTGCTGCCTGATCGGCACTTCCGACAAGGCCGACAAGAGCGTGCACAACTCGGCCAGCGAGGCGCTGTCGCCATCGACACCGCCATAGGATTGTTCGAACACCAGACTCGCCGCAATCGACAGCGGATAATCTTTCGCGTAGCGCGCGCCGAGGAAGCTGGAGAGGATGAGCACGCCCTTGGAGTGAATCGGTCCGCCCAGATCGGTTTCCCGCTCGATGTCTACCACCTTGCCCGCACCGAGGCGAACCGTCGCCGTGATGCGCGACGGCTGGCCGAACATGAAGCCGCCGATCTGCAGCACCGACAAGCCGTTGATCTGCCCCACGGCCTCGCCCTGGGTGTCGATCAACACGGTGCCGCGCGCGATGTTCTCGTAAACGCGCTCGCGGATGCGGTCGCTGCGCCGCGTCTGCTCGTCGATCGCGCGTTGTACATCTTCGCGCGAAATCACCGCGTGGCCGGCCTCGTCGGCCCAATAGTCGGCTTCGTGCAACAGGTCGCCGAAGCTGCGCATGTGGGCGGAGAGCTTTTCCGCGTCGCCGGCCATGCGCGCGCCATGCTCGACCACGCGCGCCACCGCGCCGCGATCGAGCGCGCGCAGATCCTCACGCCGGGCAAGCGTGCCGATGAGTCGCGCGTACAGCAGATGGGTGTCCTCGCTGCGATCGACCGACTCCTCGAAATCCGCCGCCACCTTGAACAGGTCGCGGAAGTCCGGATCCTGTTCATGGAGCATGTAGTAGAGCAGGCGTTCGCCCGAGAGCACGACTTTGACGTCGAGCGGGATCGGCTCAGGCTCGAGCGAGGCGGTACTGATGGTGCTGAGCATGCGCTCGAGCGCCTCGATACGAATCTCGCGGGATTTGAGTGCACGCTTCAAGCCATCGTAGGCAAACGGCTGCATCAGTAACTGGCGCGCTTCGAGCACCAGATAGCCGCCATTGGCGCGATGCAGCGCGCCCGGTTTGATGAGCGTGAAGTCGGTGGTGAGCGTGCCCATTTGCGCCTGATATTCGGCGCGTCCGATGAGATTGCCGTGCGTCGGCAGATCCTCGAACACGATCGGTGCGCATTGTCCGTCCTCGTGCGTCACCAGCACGTTCACCTGGTAGCGCCGAAACGGATCACCTTCCGTCGGCAGTTTGAACGGCAACTTGGGCGTCTCCGCTTGCGGGCGGAAATCGTCGATCCGATCGACGATGTCTTGCCGCACCGCGTCGAGGTGGTGCAACACGGTGGGCAGGTCGTCGAACTGCTGCTTGAGCGGATCGATCGACACGCCGACCACAAAGCTGGCGATTTCCGCATTCAACGCGCGCACCTTGTCGCGCGCTTCTTTCTGCCAGGTGGGCAATTGGCGCGTCGCGATCTGCAGATCGTCCTGCAATTGCGCGACGGCTTTCTGGATTCTCTCCTTTTCCTCCCCGGGCAGCTTTTCGAAATCATCGGGGCCAATGACCTCGTCATCTTCCGTGACCGGCGCCATGGCGAACCCCGATGGCGTGTTGACGACCCGGATACGCTGGGCTTGAGCCTTCTGCTGAAGTGCGCCAATGCTCTCCGACTGCCGTTCCTTGAACTCCTCTTCGAGTTCGGCCAGACGGTTGCGATAGTTCTCACTCTCGAAGGCCGCCGGAATGGTGCTGCGCAGATCCTCGATCGCCTGTTCCATCGCACGTTGCAGCATCGAGCCGCGCCCCGGTGGCAGCTCGAGCGCGCACGGCTTGTCGGGCTGCTTGAAGTTGTTGATGTAGCACCAGTCCGGCGGCATCGGTTCGCCCGCCGCATGCTGCTTCAAGATGTGCTCGATCACGCCGAGCTTGCCCATACCCGTCGGGCCCAGCGCAAACATGTTGAAGCCGTCACCGCGCGTGCCCACGCCCAGCTTCACCGCATCGATCGCACGCGCCTGCCCGGCCACGAGTTCGATCGTTTCGAGATCGGAGGTGGTCTCGAACGCCAGTCCGTCAAGTTTGCAAGGGGTGTAGAGCGCCGCAGGGTCGATTGCACTGAGTGTTTTCATCGTTTCTTTCGGTCCGATTATGTACACGCGATCGTAGCGCTCCGGCGCCACCGGTGAGTCGATGTTAGCTTAAACGCGCGGTTGTGCGGCGTCGTGGGGGTCATCATCCTTCGATGCAAGGGGCGTTGCAACGCGTCCAACGGCAACGTCGGGCGCGGCAGGCGCCCGATTAGGGTTTTGTTGGGCGCGCTTTGAGGTCGCTTCGATTTTAATGGCGGTCGCGATCACTGAGCACGAAACGAGACCTGCATGCTTCCGCCATCAGCTGGTAATTTGACTGGCGGCTACTTTCAAATCGGCTATAAAACGCTGGATATCCTGACCGCTACCGCCGCGGCGCAGCAAGTAGGCAGGGTGTACCGTAACCAGGTATTGTCGGCCACGGTGTGGAATTAGCTTGCCGCGGTCGCGCGTCACTTTCACATCGGCGCCTAATTGCGCCTGCGCTGCAGTGGCGCCGAGACAGATTATTATTTTTGCCTGCACCTGTTCTATCTCCGCAGCCAGCCATGGCAAGCAGGCATTAATTTCATCCTCTCGAGGTCGATCATGCAGTCGACGCTTACCGCGGGCTCGGAACTTGAAATGCTTGACCGTATTGGTGATATATAGATCCTGGCGGCGCAGCCCGGCAGCGGCCAGCGCGCTGTCAAGTAACTCTCCGGCAGGGCCCACGAAGGGCACTCCAGCGAGATCTTCGTTGTCTCCCGGTTGCTCGCCGATGAGCATTACC
>CBDTZF010000265.1:0-4014 GCA_965364825.1 uncultured Rhodocyclaceae bacterium
CCCCGCTGATGGTCGAACCCATCCCTGCCGGGCCCGACGCATGAGCGACGTGATCGAATTCGAGCGCGTCACCATGCGTCACGGCGACCTGCTTCGCCTCGCGGAACTGGACCTTTCCGTTCACGAAGGCGAAGTACTGGCCCTGCTCGGCCACAACGGTGCCGGCAAAACCACCACCATGAAACTCATCCTCGGGCTGATCTCGCCCAGCGAGGGCCGGGTCACGGTGATGGGTGGCGCGCCGGACGGCCCGCAGGCCGATGTGCTGCGTCGCAGCCTTGGCTTTCTGCCAGAGAACGTCAGCTTCTACGAGCAGCTCACCGGCCACGAGGTGCTGACTTATTTCGCGCGCCTCAAACGCATCGACCTGCGTCAGGTGGACGAATTGCTGGATCGTGTCGGCCTTAGTGAGGCGGCCGGGCGGCGTGTCAAGGTTTACTCCAAAGGCATGCGCCAGCGCCTTGGCCTGGCGCAGGCACTGCTCGGCGAACCGCGCTTGCTGCTGCTCGACGAACCGACCACCGGGCTCGACCCGGCGGCGACACGCGAGTTCTACGAAACGGTTCGAAGCCTGCGCGACAAGGGCTGCACGGTGCTGCTCTCCTCTCATGTGCTCCCCGGTGTCGAACCTTATATCGACCGCGCGCTGATCCTCGGCGCCGGACGCCGGCTGGCGCTGGGCAGCCTCGACACACTGCGTCATGAGGCGGCCATGCCGCTGGTGATCCGAGCGCGCGGTGATTGGGCCGACGTCGATTGGCACCAGGGCTGGACAGATACCGGAGTCACCGCGCGCACCGTCAACCGCCATGAACTGTCACTGAGCGTTCCGCCGTCGGCCAAGATGTCGACGCTGCGCCGCCTGACCGGCACCCCCGGCATCGAGGACATCGAACTATTGCCGCCAACGCTCGAACATCTGTACACCCATTTTTCGGCGCAGATCCCGGAGAGTGCACGAAGGAGCGACCCATGAGCGCCATCCTCATCGTCGCGCACAAGGAGTTTCAGGACGGCATTCGCAACCGCTGGGTGCTGGCGATTGCGCTGGTGCTCGCGGCCATGGCGGTCGGCATCGCCTATTTCGGCGCCGCGGCCAGCGGCAGTATGGGCTTCACGTCGCTGGCCACAACCATGGTGAGTCTGTCGGCGCTGGCGGTATTCCTGATTCCACTGATCGCGCTGCTGCTGGCCTATGACGCGGTGGTCGGCGAGCAGGAAGCCGGCACCCTGCTGTTGCTGCTCACCTACCCGCTGAGCCGCACCGCGCTGCTGCTGGGCAAGTTTCTCGGCCATGGACTGATCCTCGGCGCGGCCACCGCCCTGGGCTTTGGCGTCGCCGGTATTGTCATCGCGCTGGGCGCCGAAGGCGTGCCGCTGCCCGATTTACTGGCGAGTTTCGGTCTGCTGATTCTCAGCAGTGTGCTGCTCGGCTGGGTGTTCATCACCTTTGCCTATCTGATCAGTGTCAGCGTGAGCGAAAAAGCACGCGCCGCGGGGCTGGCGCTGGTGGTGTGGTTTCTGTTCGTGCTGGTGTTTGATCTGGCGCTGCTGGCGCTGCTGGTCAGCGTCAAGCAAGGTGGCGAGTGGCTGCCCTGGTTGTTGCTGCTCAACCCCACCGATTGCTTCCGCCTCATCAATCTGGCCGGTTTTGAATCAACCCAGGCGTATACCGGTCTCACCTCCATCGCGCGCGAACACGCCTTCCATCCCGGCTCGCTGTTGCTGATGCTGGTGCTGTGGATTGCCGCTCCGCTCGGACTCGCAATCCTGCGCTTTCGCCGCTATTCGGCCTGACCAAATAGGAGTCACCGATGCTGCTTCGACGTCTCATTTCGCTGTCTCTGGTCGCACTATTTGCGCTGCTCACCGGCTGCAGCGGCGAACAGCAGCCGGCCACCCTTGCGGCCGCAAAGCGGATCGACGCAGGCGATAGCTGTCATGTCTGCGGCATGCTCATCAAGGGATTTGCCGGCCCCAAAGGCGAAGCCTTCATGCAGGGCCGGAAAACCGCCTTGAAGTTCTGTTCCACCATGGATCTGTTCTCGTTCGTGCTGCAACCGGAAAACGAGACGCAACTGTCCCACGCCTGGGTGCACGACATGAGCGCCGTGCCTTGGGAGAAGCCGAGCGATGACGCCTTCGTGCTTGCCACCGAGGCATGGTACGTGGTCGGCCACGATCAGCCCGGTGCGATGGGACCGACGCTGGCCTCGTTCGCCAAGCGCGAGGCGGCCGACGCCTTCAGCCAGAAACACGGCGGCGAGGTCATTGCCTACGCCGACATCACGCTGGACTTGCTCGGCCGCCTGGGCCGCGGCGAGGCCGGGCAATCCGGCGGCGACGACGTGCCGATGTCGGGTAGCACGCGCGGCGCGCAATGAAGTGCGCGGCATCCGGCGTGGCCGGTTTGCGTCGATGTACCCGCTTTGCCGCGCCGGCCGAACAATCTACCCCGCCATCGCCGAAAACACCGCGTCAGCCGCGGCCACGGTTTCGGCAATGTCCGCTTCGCTGTGCGCCACCGAAACGAAACCAGCCTCGAAGGCCGACGGCGCGAAGTAGTGGCCCGCTTCCAGCATGGCGTGGAAGAACTGGTTGAAGCGATCGCGGTCGGAGGCCATCACGTCGGCGAAGCCCTGCGGCAGGGCATCGGCAAAGTAGAAGCCGAACATGCCGCCCGCCGACTGCGCGCAGAAGCGCACGCCGCGGCGCTGCGCGGCGGCCTGCATGCCGGCCGTGAGCGCCTCGGCGCGCGCGGTCAAAGTCTCGTAAAAGCCTGCCTCGCGCACCAGTTGCAATGACGCCAGTCCCGCCGCCACGGCCACCGGACTGCCGGATAGCGTCCCGGCCTGATAGACCGGGCCGAGCGGTGCGATCTGTTCCATGATGTCGCGCCGGCCACCGAAGGCGCCCACCGGCATGCCACCGCCGACCACCTTGCCCAGCGTGGTCAGATCGGGCGTGATGCCGACCAGCCCCTGTACCCCCTGAGGACCGACCCGGAAACCGGTCATCACCTCGTCGAAAATCAGCACCGCACCATGGGCTGTGCACAACTGGCGCAGCGTATGCAGGAAATGATCGCTCGGGCGGATCAGGTTCATGTTGCCGGCAAAGGGTTCGACGATCACCGCAGCAATGTGCTCGCCCTGCGCCTTGAAGGTTTCTTCGAGCTGTTCGGGGTTGTTGTAGTCAAGCACCAGCGTGTGGCGCGCAAAGTCGGCCGGCACGCCGCCCGACGACGGATTGCCGAAGGTCAGCGCGCCCGACCCGGCCTTGACCAGCAGACAGTCGGCATGGCCGTGGTAGCAGCCTTCGAACTTGACGATGGTGTCGCGCCCGGTGAATCCGCGCGCCAACCGGATTGCGCTCATCGTCGCCTCGGTGCCGGAGCTGGTCAGGCGCACCATATCAAGGCTCGGCAGCAGCTCGCACAACAACTCGGCCATTTCGACCTCGCCCTCGGTGGGCGCGCCGAACGACAAGCCGTTGAGCGCGGCCGCACGCACCGCCTCGACGATCTTCGGATGGGCGTGGCCCGCAATCGCCGGCCCCCAGGAACCGACGTAATCGATGTACGCCTTGCCGTCGACGTCCCACATGCGGGAGCCTTCGGCGCGCGCAATGAAGCGTGGATAGCCACCGACCGAGCCGAAGGCCCGCACGGGTGAATTGACGCCACCGGGAATGACGGCCTGGGCGCGATTGAAGAGGGATTCGTTTCGACTCATGGATTCCTTCCAGAACAGGGAACTAGCGAGAGCGGCATGACAACCCGACTCAGCGTTGCACGCCTTGTCGTTGGTCATGTGCAACGTATAAAGCGGCAAACGCGGCCGCCCGCGCGGTCACATCGGGTGCCGAGAACACGTCGGAGATCACCGCCAACTGGGTGGCGCCGGCGGCAACCAGGGCCGGCGCATTGTCGAGCGTGATGCCACCGATGGCGACCACACTCACCGGCAACCCGGCGCGTGCGCGGCGCAGCAAGGCAGGCTCGGCGCGCACGTT
>CBDTZF010000266.1:0-4013 GCA_965364825.1 uncultured Rhodocyclaceae bacterium
TATTTTGCTGGGCAGCCTGGTCGAGGTCAAAGAGAGTTTCCGGGTGACCACGAGCACCGACGATTACCGCGTTAACGTGATCGGCTGGGCGCGGGAAGGGGTCGACAACGAAGCGGGGGAGGACATCCGCCGTGGCACCATTCCCGAACGTTTCTCGATTGATGAGCCGGGCGAGATCTTCCGCGTCGAGGTATACAAGGAACAACAGTTCAGCGGCATGGTCCTGGTGAAGTTTTCAACGCCGGCCGGGATGCTGTCCGCCCGGCGCGCAGCCGAGGCCGATCGGCAGTCGGAAACAATCGCTTCGCAGGACAGCGAGGAACTCGACCCGACCGGCAGGTAAGCCAAAGGCGTTCGCCACTGGAAATTCGGGCCGGCACGACGGCGGGTTGCGCGTGCGCCAGTGGTGCCAGCTGTGGCGCCGTGAGCGCACTGTGCAGGAAACACGTGTCAACGGCATGGCATCGTGGCGCCGCCTGCCGGAAGGCTCTCACCGGTTCTCGCCCGTCGCGCTCCGCCCGGAGCGCTCGACCCTGTTATCCTAGAAACCGTAGTTGGACGTGCCCGAGTGCGTGGCTGGCGGGTCGTCCGGCAAGACGTAAGTCGGACGCGAGAGCGCACCCTGCTACCTCATTTACTAAATGAGACGACGCAGTCAGGGTGGGCCGCCAGTCTTGCACTCGCGCGTGTAACGCGCTCACCCCCGGTTTCCAGGATTTTTGCAAGGAGTCTTCATGTCCGAGCACTACACCACCATTGACTGGCAGCGCAAGGCACACCCCTCCGAAGTCGGTACCTTCTCCCGAAACCACGTCGCGACGCTCAACGGTGAGCAGAAGCTGACCATTTCGTCGGCCGCCGAGTACAAGGGCGACGCGGAAGCCGCCGATCCCGAGCAACTGCTGCTGACTGCGCTGTCCAGTTGCCACATGCTCACCTTTCTCGCGATTGCCGAACTGAAGGGCTACTGCGTTGAACACTATCGCGACACGGCGGTCGCGCTTTTGAAGAAGAACGTCGAAGGGCGCATGGCGGTGACGCGCATGGAGCTGTCGCCGCAAGTGAGCTTCAGCGGCGACAATCAGCCGGATGAAGCCGCGTTGGAGAAACTGCACGATGCCGCCCACCGCAACTGCTTCGTCGCCAATTCAATCACTTCCACGGTGGTAATTACGCCCGTGGCGGCGCCTGATTGATCCAGGCTGGGCACGCAGCGCGGCTCTGTGCCGCGGTGCCCGCTCCTTCGGGCACTGCATAGGGATCTTCCGATTGCCGTGCACCCTGCGATGGTTTCAGGAATCGGCACCGCGCAGCGGCACGGGCGTTTTGCTGCTGTTGCGCCGAAGTCGCTGACGGCGGACGACCCACGCAATCAAGGCCAAAGCCGGCAGGAACATCCATTCCCGCTGCAGGCGGTCGGCCGGCGCTTCGATCGCGATGATGCGGAAATCCGCCGCGATTCCCAACTTGTCAGCCTGGCTGGCGAACTTGACTCCGGTGATGGTGAAACCGTCGTCACGGATGACTGCGTCAATGCCGCTGTACGCCAGCCGCTCGATGGCGGTGGCGGCGGGCGCGCCGAGCGGTAGCAGCACGCCGCGCGCGACGTCTTCACCTTCGAGTGTCGTACCGCGTAGCAGGATGCGCATCTGGGCCTCTGCCGGGGCCTCCACGATTGCCGTTCGGGTAGCTTCACCGGTGAGTGATCGGTACGGCGCGATCAGCGGATCCATGAACAGGCCGGGGTGGAACAGCATGAACACCGCCAGCAGCATCACCAGCCGTTCGGCCGTGGTGCTGCGCACCAGCAGCCAACCTTGATTCACTGATATGAAAGCGAAGCCGGCAAGCGTCGCGCTGGCGAGCGTGATCAGGGTGTGGGTGAACGCCGCTCACTCCGATCAGCAACAGTTTCGGGTTTAGCACGAACATGAACGGCAGCAGCACCATGCGCATCGAATAGCGGAAGGCGATGATTCCGGTTTGGAACGGATTGGCCAGCGCAATGCTGGCGGCCGCGTACGACGCCAGCCCGACGGGCGGCGTGATGTCGGCCATGAGACCGAAGTAAAACACGAACAGATGCGCCGCGATGAGGGGCACAAAAAGTCCGTTCTGGGCGCCGATGGCGACAACTACCGGGGCCATCAGGGACGACACCACGATGTAGTTGGCGGTGGTCGGCAGGCCCATGCCGAGGATCAGACAAATCGTCGCCACCAGTGCCAGCATGAGAATGATGTTGCCGCCGGTCAGCGCGGTGACCAGTTCGCTCATCACCAATGCGACGCCAGTGAGTGTGACGGCGCCGACGATGATGCCGGCGGTGGCCGTCGCGACGGCCACGATAATCATGTTGCGGGCACCCGCGGCAAACGCGTCGATGAGGTTCTGCGCACCATGCCAGGCGGCGTCCACGACGTCGCGTTCACCACGGAACCAGGCGAGCAACGGGCGCTGTGTGAGCACGATGAAGGCGAGGAAAAGTGTAGACCAGGATGCGGCACGATCGGAGAGAGATGCTCGACCACGAGATTCCACACCAGCGCGCCGACCGGTAACAGAAAGTGCATTCCCGAGCGCAGCGTGGGCCCGAACTCGGACAAGCGGGTGATCGGCGCGTCATCCGGCAACACCTCGTTGGAGTGCGGCACGCTCAGGCGCAGCATGAGGACATAGGCAATGAGCAGCAGGACGGCCATGATCGAAAAGGACGCCCGCGGCACCAGCAAATGCACCGCCGTGCCGACAAACGACAGCGCCGTAAGCACCGCGGCAATACCGACGAAGGCCAAGCGCGAAGTTGCCGATCGAACGCTGCCAGCGCGACGAGTGGCGTCGTAGCAGGCCACGCAGATCGGCCTTCACGGCCTCGAGGTGCACGATATAGAGCAGGCCGAGATAGGACACCATCGCCGAGATCATCGCGTGCTTGAGCATCTGCACACAAGGCACGCCGACGTACTCCATCATCAGAAAGGCCGCCGCACCCATCACCGGCGGCATGACCTGGCCGTTGACCGAGGCGGCGACCTCGATCGCGGCTGCCTTTTCAGACGAGTAGCCAACTCGCTTGATCAGTGGAATGGTGAGCGGGCCGGTGGTGACGATATTGGTGATCGACGAGCCCGAGATGAGCCCGGTTGCTGCCGATGCGAACACCGCCGCCTTCGCTGGTCCGCCGCGCAGGTGACCGAGCAGTGCGACCGCGCTGCGAATGAAGTAGCTGCCAGCACCGGCCGTTTCGAGCATTGCGCCAAACAGTACGAACAGAAAAATGAGCCCGGCTGAAATGCCCAGCGCGACGCCGAACACGCCCTCGGTGGTGAGCCACATGTGGCTCATCGTCCTGCTGAATGACGCACCCTTGTGGGCGATCAGGTCCGGCATCTGTTCGCCGAAGAAGATATAGCAAAGTAGCGTCAGCGCCAGCAGCACCATCGGCGGACCGAGCACGCGCCGTGTGGCTTCCAGCAGCAGCACCATGCCGATCGCGGCGACCGCGACCTCGGGGCGGGTCGGGTTGCCGGTATGGGCGCTGACCGAATCATAGAAAATTGCAAGATAAGCGGCGCACAGCGCAGCAATGACGGCCAGCGCTACATCACTTGCCGGCACCGTGAGTGTCGCGCTCTTTCTCCGTGCCGGGTAAGCGAGAAATGCGAGCAGCACGGCAAACGCGAGATGCAGTGAGCGGACCTTGGCCTCGTTGAAAACCAGAATCCCCAGCAGCTCCGGCAGCGGTGAGGCAACCCAGAGCTGGAACGCCGACCAGGTCAGGCCGACAACCACTAGCAGCGTGGCCGCGGGGCCCGTTGGCTGACGCAGCCCGATGGCGAAAGCGGCGGTATTGAGGCGGCGAATGCGTTTGGCCGCTGGCGCGGAGCCGGGTGTGTCGGCGTCGCTCATGCGGTTTGCCAATGTTCCGTGTGACGGTGTCGGGACGATCGTGCACAACGAGCTTTCGCACTGTCCACTGCCGCCGACCAGGACTTCCAGTATCGACGTGTCGT
>CBDTZF010000267.1:0-3990 GCA_965364825.1 uncultured Rhodocyclaceae bacterium
TCGCCGGACTTGCGCCGGTTCCAGATCTCGCCGCGCCAGAATCCATTTTCGTTCAGTTGCGCCCACATCGCCTCGTAAAAGGCTTGATCCTGCTTGTCTGATTTGAGCAGCGCCGGCGTCTGACCAAGGACTTCGTCGCGCGAATAGCCCGTCACGTCGGTGAACGCGGGATTGACGTCGATGATGCGTTGATCGGCGTCGGTGATCATGATGCCGTCGTGTGCATGGTTGAACACGCTGGCCGCCTGCAGAAGCGCCTGTTCGGCCTCGTAGCGTTCCGTGATTTCAAGGTTAACGCCGACGACACGATATGCCTGTCCCGACTCGTCGGTGAGCACCGAGGCATGCGCCGCGATGAAATGAATGTTTCTATTGCCGGTAACGATACGGAAGACGGAATCGAACTTTTCGCAGTTGGCGATGGCGTGCGTGAATTCCGCTTCCGCGCGCGACAGATCATCTGGGTGCACGCGACGGCGCCATGCCGCAAAGTCACCGGTGAATTGCGCCGGGTCGGTGTCGTACATCTGGAACATGCGCGCGTCCCACACAAGCGCGCCGCTGCCCAGGTCGAAATCCCAGATTGCGGCGCTGGCCGCGTCCTGCGCCAGATTCAGGCGCTCGTGCGTCTGACGGATATCGGCCGTCATGGCGGTCACCCTGGCATGCACTCGCCGGCGCTCGGTACTCAGGGACCAGATGATCGAAAAAAGCAGGAAGTCCACAACCAGACCGCCAATCGCGATCAGCTCGGGTTGATTGCTGCTCATCGCAGCTTCAAAGGCCGGCGTGCTGTGGAATTGCGCCGTCCACTCACGCCCCGGCAGTCCGATTTGACTGCCCTGAGTGTACGCCGGGTCGCTTGTCGACGCGGAACTCCGGCTGTCGTAGAGCAAGGTGTCCGCATCTTGCTGTGCGGTGCCGTCATACAGGACGAATCCGACATCGGGCGTGTCGCCGCCAAGAATGCCGCGCATCAGATCCGCCATGCGAAACGGACTGTAGACATACCCCATCAACGCCGCGCGACGCTGCACGACCGTCTCCACGGGCGACCCGTGTTGATACACGGGCAGATAGACGAGAAAGCCCGCCTGGACGTCTTTGTTTGTTTCCTGCACCAGAACCACCCGACCCGATACCGCCGGCGCGCCGGTGTCTCTGGCGTGATCCATGGCGGCGCGGCGGGTCGGGTTGGAATACATGTCGTAACCGAACGCGCGCTGGTTGCGCCAATCGAACGGCTCCAGATAGACGATGGCGCTGTAGCTGTCGCGCGCGCCGGCCGGCTTTACGGTGTAGTCATCAAAGCCCTTGGCGCGCCACGACAGGGTGTGGGCCGATAGCGCATCGGGCGCCAGCATGACCGCATAGCCAATGCCCTGAATCCCGGGGAAATGCGTCTGGATCTGCTGGCCGGCGGTGAACTTCTGCCATTCGGCGCGTGTTGCTTCACGGCCCAGTGTGTCGAACAACGACACTCCGCCACGCAGCACCTGTTCATACTCGAGCATGCGCCCGATGATGCGCTGCCGGGCATCTTCCACTTCATAGGCAAAGCGGTCGGCCGCCCGCCCCTCCACATAGTCATGCGAAATGAACCAGCCAAGCGCCGTGATCATCAGCGACACGGCCAGTACGGCCCACGCAGTGAGCGCGTTGTGGAACAGGTCGGCAAGACGTCGTTTTGACAAAGCGCTCTCGTGATTCGTGCATCTCTCTACAAGGTCGCGTCCATCACCGGGTGCACTTTCAGGGCCTGGAGGCGATGATGCCCATGCCATGCGCACGAACATCCGTTGGATTTTGTATCGACGGATCGGCGCTCGACTTGAACCCCGACCCGGGCACAGATCACGGCTGACGGCATTGCTCCGTCCGAACCTTGCATGGTGCAATGCCCGCAGGTTTTGCGCCCTACGATGCTGCGGATCAGATGCGCGCACCGTCGGCACACCATCATTCCCTCACCACCGGTTTGGGTACCTACAAATGAGAACAGGCCCTTCGAAGAGGGCCTGTCAAGCGATCCGCCGTGCTGCGACGGCGAGGAGACGAAACTCAGCGGTCGATCGGCACCAGCACGACGGGAATGTCGGCCTTCATGGTCACCTTGGCGGCGACCGAGCCGACGAAGATTTCGCCCAGCGCGCTCTGGCCGCGCGAGCCCATCACGATCATGTCGGCGAGCGTGTTCTTTGCCGCGTCGAGAATCACTTTTGCCGGCTGGCCCTCATGCGCCTTGACGCTGGCGAGCACGCCTTTGACGTCGTACTCAGAATGCGCTTCGGCAAAGGCGTCGATGTACTTCTTCAATTCCGCTTCCCTGCGCTCGCGACCGGTCGTTTTGACCTTTTCCAGCGTGTCCCGCGTGACGAACTCGACCCACGGCAACTCGCTCGTCGGCAGGGTGACGGTTACCGCATGGAGCTTAGCGCCGAACTTTTCGGCCAGACCAACGGCGTGCCGAAAGACGGCTGGCGAGCGCGCCGACAGATCGGACGCATAAAGAATCGATTTGATTTGGTAACCCATGGTGGCTCTCCTTGGTTCACTGATTTGGTTGAATTATTGCGGCGCCGATGACAGGCATCACGCCGTCGCCCAGCATGCCAGCACGAAAGCCGGACACCAAAAGCGCCGCATTGAAACACATCAACTATAAGCGGCGGCCCACTCGAAGGAACACGTCTTTGGCCAATACGCATTATCAGCCGGGACGTCGTAGCCAGGGGCGTCGCAGCGAAAATACGCAAACCAGGAATCCCCACATGCGACAATCCGACCGTCAATCACCGGGGCCGACGACCATGTCCAAGCTGCCAATCGCCGCCATTGTCTACTCGCCCGACACCGACCCGTCGCCTGTACTGGCATCCGTTGCGGCCACGCTTGGCGAGCGCGGGGTGCGGGTGGCCGGCGTAGTTCAGCACGACTTGGGGTCGGGAGAGAAGTGCGGCATGGAGCTGGAACTGCTGCCCTCCGGCGTGCGTATGCCGATGACGCAGGCACTGGGCGAAGGGTCCACGGGTTGCCGCCTCGACCCGGCCGCGATGGCGGATGCGGCGGGGCAAGTGCGCGCCGCCATCGATACCGGGCCGCAACTCGTGGTGTTCAACAAGTTCGCGACGCAGGAGGTGTCGGGCGGCGGGCTGCGGGACGAGATGGCGGCTGCGGTGCTCACCGGCATTCCACTGCTCACCGCAGTCGCAGCGCGCTACGTGGATGAATGGCACGCCTTCACGGGCGGCGAATCCACGCTGCTGCCGTGTACGCAGGACGCCGCAGTGGCGTGGTGGGACGCCCTGCCGGCAACGCCGCCATCGACGTCGTAATGACGTAATCGTGTAATGGGCCACCCCGTATTGCATGATCGCTGGCTCGATACTAGCGGCGGGCTGGGCTACCACTGGCGCGCGTGGCGCTATCGCCAGCGGCTGTGGTTGCCGTTTGTTGCGCAAATGGGCGACTGGCTGCGCGACTGGCGCCCGCCGTGCGAGACACTGGTGCTGATAGGCCCGTCGGCCGGCTACGCGCTCGATGCCGGCTTTTTACACACCTTTGAGCGCTGCGTCATGTTCGAACCCGATCCACTCGCGCGCCGGCTGCTCAGGCGGCGCTTTCAAGACATTGAATGGCAGAACGCAGACATTGACGTGTTCGCGCACGACGGGCTGGCCGCGCTGCAGCAGCGCTTTCCCGCGGCGGCGGTTCTGTTCTGCAATGTCATCGGTCAGGCACTGGATGCCGACGACGCGGCGCGCTGGCGCGATGCCCAATGTGCCGCACTGAAAACACAGCACTGGGCGAGCTGGCACGACGTATTCTCGTCCTCGACGGCGCCGACCCGCTTGCCCGCGCCCGACGATACCGAGGCGCGTGCGGATGCGGCGAAGGTGGCGGCGCGCGTCTGGGCCGGGCAAGGCTGTCGCGTTGCCGATCACGGCACGTTTCGCTGGTTTCCCGGCGAGCGCTACGCGCTGTGGCATC
>CBDTZF010000268.1:0-3946 GCA_965364825.1 uncultured Rhodocyclaceae bacterium
CTTCCACCATGATGTGCTCGCCGCTTTCGTGGAGCGACACGTCGGCGCCGGTGGTCACCGACATCTGCTGTTCGAGTACGCCGATCAGGCTGGCGTTAACCTCATCATCGTCTATTCCCGCGACGTGTGGCCCGCGCGTGAAGGCATGCACCTCGCAGCCGAGTTGGGCGAACGCCTGCCCCAGCTCCACGCCAATCGGCCCCAAGCCGACCACGCCAATGCGGCGCCCCGGCGCGGTCAGCTCGAAGACGTCATCCGATGTAACCACGCGCGCACCGAAAGACTGCCATGCCTCGGGCACAACCGGCCGCGTGCCGGTGGCGATGATGACCAAATCGGCGTGGATACGCTCGCCATTGACCTCGATAGTCTGCGCGTCGAGAAACCTCGCCTGACCGTGAATGCTGCATTCATCGAGTGACTTGGCAAGTTTGATCGGGCCGGCGATGAAGCGGTCGCGCAGTGCGCGCACATGCGCCATCACGGCGGGCAGATCGACTGTGAGCGCATCCGTGCCGCCCACGCCGACGTCGGCAAGCCAGCGACGCCGCCCAAGCGCATGGGCCACTTCCAGCAGCGCCTTGGAGGGCATACAGCCGACGCGGGCGCAGGTGGTGCCGTAAGGCCCCGCGTTCACCAGGATGATGTCGTCGGTGTAGCGCTGCGCTTCCTTGAGCGCGGTCAGGCCGGCCGTGCCGGCGCCGAGAATTACCATTTTTGCGTGTCGTGTCATGTAGCCTCCTTCGCGTGAATCGCGAACCAAGTTGGGTAGGTTGGGCAGACGAAGGAAGCCCAACATCCCGGTGGTCGCCAGATGTTGGGCTTCGCTGCGCTCTGCCCAACCTACGAACCCGTATGGCGCTGGACATCCATAACAGCATCCACGGAAACGCGCGGAGCGGGTTCACCCCGCGCAAAACCCGCTCAGACGCTGGCGCGCTGCACGCGACGGTTGCGCACGGCTTCGGCGAGCATATCGAGCGCCTTGACGCTATCGTCCCAACCGATGCAGGCGTCAGTAATGCTCTTTCCGTACTCGAGTTCGACCCCTGGCACAAGGTCCTGACGGCCTTCCTTGAGGTGGGATTCGATCATCACGCCGATGATGCGATCGTCGCCGGCGCTCATCTGCCGTGCGACGTCTCGCGCCACTTCAAGCTGCAGGGCGTGCTGCTTCTGGCTGTTGGCGTGCGAGAAGTCGATCATGACGCGCGCCGGCACGCTGCTGGCGGCCAGTTGCTGGCACGCCGCATCGACGCTGGCGGCATCGTAGTTGGTGCTTTTTCCGCCGCGCAGGATGACATGGCAGTCCTCGTTGCCGCTCGTGGACACAATCGCTGAGTGACCAGCCTTAGTCACCGAAAGAAAGTGATGCGGCGACTGCGCGGCCTTGATGGCATCCACCGCAATCCTGATGTTGCCATCAGTGCCATTCTTGAAGCCGACCGGGCAAGATAGCCCCGAGGCCAGTTCGCGATGCACCTGGCTCTCGGTCGTGCGCGCGCCGATGGCACCCCAACTGATCAGGTCGGCAAGGTACTGCGGCGTGATCATGTCGAGGAACTCGGTGCCCGCCGGCAGGCCGAGTTCATTGACCTCCCACAACAGCTTGCGCGCCAGGCGCACGCCTTCGTTGATTTTGAAACTGTTGTCGAGATACGGGTCGTTGATCAACCCCTTCCAGCCCACCGTGGTGCGCGGCTTTTCGAAATACACCCGCATGACGATGAGCAGGTCGTCCTTGAGGCGGTCGGCCTCTTCCTTGAGCAACCGCGCGTATTCCATGGCGGCGTCGAAATCGTGAATCGAGCATGGCCCGATAATCACCAGCAGGCGGTCGTCGGCGCCGTAAAGGATGCGGTGCAGCGCCTGACGCGCCTCGAACGCGGTCGACGCGGCCTTTTCACTGGCCGGAAATTCGCGCAGCACATGGGCGGGCGGCACCAGCTCCTTGATCTCCGTAATGCGGACATCGTCAATATGGATTTTCATCGAGGCGGACATGGGTTTCCTGAAGATTCGCGTAGAAACAAGCTTTTGAGTTTAGCCCAAAGACGTTGTGAAAGTTGCGCGCATACCGCGAGATGTAGACAGGTGCAATGCCCGCAGGTTTTGCACTCTACGCACGCTTCGGACGGATCGCCGACTTGGGGCGGAACGCCTTGACCACGGCAGGATCGGTTTCAATATAAGGACCGCCAATGAGATCGATGCAGTACGGCACGGCGGCAAAGATGCCGCCGGCGACCAGAGCGCCGCCTTCGTCACGCAAGCCCTCCAGCGTCTCCTGAATCGATTTGGGCTGACCGGGCAGGTTGATGATCAGACTACGGCCGCGCACCACCGCCACCTGGCGGGACAGAATGGCGGTGGGCACGAAGTTGAGGCTGATCTGGCGCATCTGTTCGCCAAAACCCGGCATCACTTTGTCGGCCACGGCCAGCGTCGCCTCGGGGGTCACGTCGCGCGGCGCCGGGCCGGTGCCGCCGGTGGTGAGCACCAGCGCGCACCGGGCGACGTCGCACAGCTCGATCAGCGTGCGTTCAATCGTCGCCTGCTCGTCGGGGATCAGCCGCGGCTCCATCTCCCACGGTGATGTCAGCGCGCGCGAGAACCAGTCACGCAGCGCCGGCACACCCTTGTCTTCGTAATCCCCGCTGGAGGCGCGATCGCTGATCGATACCAGTCCAATACGCAGAATTTCTTCACTCATGTTCGCTCACTCGTTAGGGGTGGATGCGTCGATGTCGCGCAACACGCGGAACATCTCGCGAAAGGCGCGCGGCGGTTTTTCGACCTCGCGCTCCTTGAGCGCGTTACGCCGCAGCACACGCAGACGCTGCAGATCGGCGCCGGGATGCGCCTCGGCAATTTCGAACAGCACCGCCTCGTCCTCCAGCAGTCGTTCGCGCTGGCGCTCGATGCGATGCTGGCGCGCAATCTCGAACGCGGAGACGCCATTGAGATCATCCAGCGCGGCCTGAATCGGTGCCGCGTCGACGTCGCGCATGAGGCGGCCGATGTACTGCAGCTGCCGGCGCTTGGCTTCGTGCTTCTTGAAGCGCTGATGGTCGCGCACCGCGGTCAGCAGGTGGTCGGGCATCGCCACCTTGGCCAACTGGTCGCGGTTAAGCGCGACCAGTTGCGCACCCAGATCCTGCAGCGCTTGCATCTCTCTCTTCAACTGGCTCTTGCTCGGCTCGGCAGGCAGCTCGTCGTCGATCGTGTCGTGATCGCTCATGTGCGGGAGGGCTCTGGCTGAAAGGGTTAAGATTATAGCTTTCCTGCACGAGTCCCAATCGTTCATGTCCAGCCAAGGATTCAGCTACACCCAGGACGCGCTGCGTCAGATTGCCAGCGATATTCTCGACCACGCCCGCAGCAAAGGCGCCACCGCCTGCGACACGGACGTGTCAGAAGGCTACGGCGCGTCGGTTTCGGTGCGCAAGCAAGCGGTCGACACCATCGAATACAACCGCGACAAGGGCGTCGGCGTCACCGTTTACGTCGGCCAGAAACGCGGTTACGCGAGCAGCTCCGATTTTTCTCGCAGTGCACTCGAGGCCACCGTCGAGGCCGCCCTGTCGATAGCGCGCTTCACCGCCACAGACGACTGCGCCGGTCTGGCCGATGCCGAATTGCTCGCCACCGACTTTCCCGATCTCGATCTTTATCACCCGTGGGACATGCCGGTGGAATCGGCGATCGAACTGGCCAACGCGTGCGAAATGGCGGCCTTGGACCACAGCGATCGCATTACCAACTCCGAAGGCGCCAGCGTGTCGATACAGGAATCGCAATTCGTCTCGGCCAACAGCCTCGGCTTCATGGGCGGCTATCCCAGCTCGCGTCACTCAGTGTCGTGTTCGGTGATCGCGGGTGAAGGCGATGCCATGCAGCGCGAGTTCTGGTACGACTCGCAGCGCGATGCGGCCGACCTGATGGG
>CBDTZF010000269.1:0-3944 GCA_965364825.1 uncultured Rhodocyclaceae bacterium
GCCGACCAGACCACCAAGGTCAAGGCGATGTTCGTGCATCCCGGTCAGATCGCCGCGGTGCTCAAGGCGAACCCGGAGATCCGCCGCGCCCGGCTGGTAGTGGACAACCCCGACATGAACGATCGAATGACGCTGCATTGCGAAGCGGCAGAAGACAGTGCGCTGCGCGCGCGTCTCGTGGCGAGCCTGCGCGAGCACACCAAGTTGCGTGGCGAAGTCGAATTCTGCGCCGTCAATCACCTTGCCAATGATGGCAAGGTGATTGACGACATCCGTCGCTATGAGTGAGGCGGCCGGCATGAGCAACGATTCCAGCCGACCGCTCGACGGGCTCACCGTCATCGACCTCACGCGGCTGTTGCCCGGCCCGATGGCGACCATGCATCTGGCCGATCTGGGCGCCGAAGTGATCAAGATCGAAGACCCCGGCGGCGGCGATTACGCGCGGGTGATGGGTGCCATGGGCGAGGGTATGAGTCATTTCTTCGCGCTCGTCAATCGCAACAAGAAAAGCCTCGTGCTCGATCTCAAGCAGGCCGACGACCACGCCGTGCTGCTGGCGCTGGTTGACGAGGCCGACATCCTCGTCGAGGGCTTTCGTCCCGGCGTGATGGCGCGCCTTGGCCTCGACTACGCTACCCTCGCCGCGCGCAACCCGCGCCTGGTCTATTGCAGCATCACCGGCTACGGCCAGACCGGCCCCTACGCGCAGCGCGCCGGTCACGACATCAACTATCTGGGCTACGCAGGTGTGCTCGACCAGACCGGTGTGGCCGGCGGATCGCCGGCCTTGTGCAATCTGCAGATCGCCGACCTGCTTGGCGGCACGCTCACCCCACTGGTCGGCGTCCTCGCCGCGGTGATCGACGCGCGCGCTCGCGGCCGCGGCCGGTATGTCGATGTCGCCATGACCGACGCCGTGCTCGCCCACGCCATTTTTCCCATGGTGCAGGTGTTGGCCGAAGGCGAACCGCAGCCGCGTGGCGAAGACATGCTCACCGGCGGCGTGCCGTGCTACGCCGTTTATGAAACACGCGACGGGCGCCACATGGCGGTGGGCGCGCTCGAAGAAAAATTCTGGCGACTCACCTGCGACACGCTCGAGCGCGCCGATCTCAAACGCTTTCACCTGAGCACCAGCGCCGACGGTGCCTGGGCGCGCGAGCAGTTGCAGGCGATCTTCCGTCGCCGCAGCATGGCCGAATGGACGGCGCTGTTCGACGGCGTCGATTGCTGCGTGACGCCCGTGCTGCGCCTGCATGAAAGCCTCGCCGACCCGCAACTGCAGGCGCGCGGCATGGTGATCGAAGTCGGCGGGCAGCGTCAGTTTGGCGCGCCGTTCGGCCTCGGCCGGCAGCGCACCGAAGACGCGCGCCCGGCGCCCGCGCTCGATGCCGACGGCGCCGCGCTACGGGCGCGTGCATCCAAAAAAGGCGATGGCGCGTAAACGCTTCACGGGGCGTGCTTTCGCATGCCAAGGCGGAGTGCATGCTCGACGACATCGAAATTCGACGGCTGATCCTGCTGAGCGCGGCGCGTGATGCTGATGCGTTCGAGCAGCTCTACGCGTTGAGTGCGCCGGTGCTGCTCGGCGTGGCGTTCAAGATCACCGGACGGCGCGAACTGGCCGAAGAAATACTGCACGACGCATTCATCAAGATCTGGCATGCCGCGCCGCGTTTCGACCCGACGGCGACGCGCCCGGTGGCCTGGATGGCAACCATTGTGCGCAATCGTGCGATCGACGTGGTGAGCAGCGCCGATGTGTCCCGCGTCACCCACATTGACACCGACGACGACAGCGACGCGCTCGACCGGCTCTTCGACTGGTCGCCCTCGGGCGAGGACGCCGCCGCCACTGAGCAGATGCGCCACTGGCTGCGCGACTGTCTGGCCGAACTCAAAAGCGCCGAACGGCAGACGCTGGTGCTGGCCTATCTTCATGGTCTCAGTCATGGCGAACTGGCCGAACATCTTTCACGCCCGCTGGGCACCATCAAGTCCTGGGTACGGCGCGGCATGCAAAGCCTCAAGCAGTGTGTCGATAGCTGCATGGGGGTCTTGTGAAATTATCCAGCTCGCCCCATCTCGACGCGCTGTGCGGCGAATTCCTGCTCGGCACGCTGCGTGGTCCGGCGCGTCGGCGCTTTACGCGCGCGCTCGACGAGGAGCCCGCCGTCGCACACCGTCTGGCAGCGTGGCAAAACCTGTTTACGCCCCGTCCGGGCGCGGCCATGGCGATGGCGCCGAGCGCATCCACCTGGCGTCGCATCTCGCGTGATCTCGAACTCGATCGTTACCGCACGCCTTGGTATGCCCGTGTCGGCATCTGGCGTGGCTGGGCGTTGGCGGCGACGGCGGCGTTGACAGTGTGGGTCGGCGTCACGTTGATCGAGCGCGAACCAACGCTGTCGCCAATGCAGCCGATTGCTACGCTCGAAAGTGGCGAAGGCGCGGCGGGCGTGGTCGCGTCGTTGTCAGACGATGGACGTTGGCTGGCGCTCGAAGGCGAACGCGCGGTCGATGCCGGGCCGCAGCAAAGCTACGAGCTGTGGTTGTTGCCACCCGACGGCAGCGCGCCACGCTCGATCGCCGTGTTCGGTCGACTCGCCGGTCGCGTGCCGGTGCCTGCCGCGCTGGTCGGCCAGTTCGCTGCCGGCGCCAAGCTGGCGGTGTCGGTCGAACCGGCCGGCGGCTCGCCCACCGGCGCGCCCACAGGGCCAGTCATCCTCATCGGCGCCATCGCTCCGGCTTGAATCAGGACCTGCTCACGCTGAGCGGGTGCCCGCGCGCGCCAAACGGGATTGCCAGGATGCTCGACGCCGGCGAGCGAAAACCGGAGTCCCTGAATTCGCCTCACGCCCTGCTGCAGGTATGCTCATCCGCATGGACGCCTTCCTGCTGCTGTTGCCGGATTTTTCGCTGATCGCGCTTGGCGTGCTGTTGCGTCGATTCGGTGGATTCGATGACCGTTTCTGGCCGGGGCTGGAAAAGCTGGTGTACTTCGTGCTTTTCCCGGCGCTGTTGTTTACGGCGCTGGCAGGGGCAAAGATCGATGTCGACACCACGCTGCCGCTGTTCATGACTGGCGTGGTGGTGATGCTCACGGGGTTTGGTCTGGGGCTCGCAGGCCGGCCGTTGATGGGCGTCGGCGGCCTCACTTACGCGTCACGCCTGCAATGCGCCTACCGCTTCAATACCTATATCGGCATGGCCGTCGCCGGCACGGTGCATGGGGCTGGGGGCCTGGCCACCATGGGCGTGCTGTGCGGCACCATGGTGCCGATCGCCAACCTGATGGCGGTCGGCATGCTGGCACGCCACGGCCAGACCAGCGTGGTGCGCGAGTTGCTGCGCAATCCGTTGATTCTTGCAACGCTTGCGGGGCTTGCCTTCAATGTGGCCGGCCTGGCGCTCGCGACACCGGCGCGCGAGGTGCTGGAACGCCTCGCCGATGCCTCGATTGCGCTCGGTCTGCTGGCGGTCGGTGCCGCGCTGCGCTGGGGGCGCATCGGCGGTCACTGGGGCGGTACCGCATGGTTGATGGGGGTGAAGCTGGTGTGCCTGCCGGCATTGACCTGGTTCGTCGCGCCGCGGTTGGGGTTGGAGGGCGTCGCGCGTGATGTGGCGGTGATGTTCGCGGCGCTGCCGTCAGCCTCATCGGCCTACATTCTCGCCATGCGCATGGGCGGCGACGGGCCGGGCGTGGCGTGGCTGATCTCTGCCACCACGCTCGCGGCGGTGGCAACGCTCACCTTCTGGCTCGGTCTGCTTGGCGTCGGGTAAGCCGGGCGCGCGCCCGGTACCCGCCCGCAAGCTTCAGATCACGATTTCTTTGCCGGTGCGCGTTTCTTCGCCGACGCCCCGGTAGTCCGCTTGGCGGTGTCGCCAGCCGCTGCCGGTTTCGCTTTTGTGCTGGTGCTCGCCGCGCGTTTCTTGGCGGG
>CBDTZF010000270.1:0-3927 GCA_965364825.1 uncultured Rhodocyclaceae bacterium
GTATCGGCTGCTCAAGGCAAGCACGCCGGGGCCCTACACCTTCATTCTCGAAGGCACCAGGGAGGTGCCGCGCCGCTTGCTGCACCCGAAACGCAAGACAATCGGTCTGCGAATTCCGGAGCATCCGGTGGTCGCCGCGCTGCTCGAAGCACTCAACGAACCGATCCTCACCTCGACACTCATCCTGCCCGATGAAGACGAGCCGATGACCGATGCCGAAGAGATACGGGACCGGCTTGGCAAGCAGGTCGATCTGGTCATCGATGCCGGCGCTTGCCCGGGGGAAGCGACTTCGGTCATCGATCTCACCAGTGGCACGCCGGAACTGGTGCGTGCCGGCCGGGGTGATCTGTCGCCGTTCGGGCTGTGACAGGCCCCACCGTGCGCCGTCGGCGCGGCCGGTGCTCTGATAGAATGCGCCGTTTAGACGCCTGACTCATGGAAGACTTGGTATCCACTGCGGCGATCTGGGCGCTGCCGGTCATACTCGCGATTACGCTGCATGAAGCCGCCCACGGCTACGTGGCGCGCCATTTCGGCGATCCGACCGCCGAGCAGGCGGGGCGCATCACTCTCAATCCGCTCAAGCATATCGATCCGGTCGGCACGATTCTGGTGCCTGCAATCATTCTCGCAATGAGCACGCTCGCCGGCACGGGGGGCATGCTGTTCGGCTGGGCCAAGCCTGTACCGGTCAATTTCAACCGTCTGCGCCGTCCCAAGGCTGACATGCTTTGGGTCGCCGCCGCCGGACCATTGGCCAATCTGGTGATGACGCTGGGCTGGGCCGGCTTGCTCAAACTGGCATTCGTTATACCGCAGACGGCCTATACGCTGCCTCTGGCGCAAATGGCCGAAGCGGGCATCACCATCAACCTGATTCTCATGCTGCTCAATCTCATCCCGATTCCACCGCTCGACGGCGGGCGCATCGCAGTGAGCCTGCTGCCCGCGCGCCCAGCGCAGACCTTCGCGCGCCTCGAGCCCTACGGCTTCCCGATCCTCATCGTGTTACTGGTCACTGGCATGCTGGGCCGTATTCTTGGCCCCTTGCTCGGCCTTTTCAGTTATTTTCTTGCTGTCATTTTCGGATTCTGAGTCAAAAATCTATGTACGCCGAACGCGTTCTTTCCGGCATGCGGCCAACCGGTCGCCTGCATCTGGGCCACTATCACGGTGTGTTGAAGAACTGGGTCGAATTGCAGGCCGAGTATCCATGCCTGTTCTTCGTTGCCGACTGGCACGCCCTGACCACCAATTACGACAGCCCGTTGGTGATCGAGGAGAGCGTGTGGGACATGGTGATCGACTGGCTCGCCGCGGGCGTCGATCCTGCTCAGGCCACCATTTTCATCCAGTCGCGCGTGCCGGAGCACGCCGAGCTGCACTTGCTGCTGTCGATGATGTGCCCGCTTGGCTGGCTCGAACGGGTGCCGACCTACAAGGATCAGCAGGAAAAGCTCACCGACAAGGATTTGTCTACCTACGGTTTCCTCGGCTATCCGTTATTGCAATCGGCCGACATTCTGATCTATCGCGCCGATAAGGTGCCCGTCGGCGAAGACCAGGTGCCGCACGTCGAATTGACGCGCGACCTGGCACGACGCTTCAATCATCTCTACGGCCGTGAGCCCGGCTTTGAAGACAAGGCGCGCGAGGCGATCAAGAAGCTGGGCCGCAAACGCGCAAAACTCTACGATGAGCTGCGCGTGCGCTATCAGCAGGAAGGGGATGAGGGGGCAATCGAGCAGGCCGAGGCGTTGATCGATGATTCACAGAGCCTTTCGCTGGGCGATCGCGAGCGCTTGTACGGATTTCTCGAAGGGGGTGGCAAGATGATTCTCGCCGAACCAGACGCACTCCTGACGGAAGCGGCGCGCATGCCGGGTCTCGACGGACAGAAGATGTCAAAAAGCTACGGCAACACGATTTTTCTGCGTGAAGAGCGGGAATCCGTCGCCAAAAAAATACGCACCATGCAGACTGATCCGGCACGCGTTCGACGCACCGATCCGGGCGATCCCGACAAATGCCCGGTGTGGCAGTTCCACCTGGTCTACTCGGACGAACCGACACGTGATTGGGTGCAGAAGGGTTGCCGCAGCGCCGGCATCGGTTGCCTGGAATGCAAGCAGCCGGTGCTCGATGCCATCCAGGCGGAGCAGGATGGCATGCGCGAACGCGCGCAGCCCTATCTTGACGACCCGGGTCTGGTGCGCAGCATTGTCGCCGATGGCTGTGAGCGCGCGCGCAAGATGGCACAGGAGACGATGCGCGACGTGCGTGAAGCGGTCGGACTGAGCTATAGCTAAAGTACCCGCCACGGCCAATGCGTGAACTGACACTGTCCGAGGCGAGCTCTGCCGAATTGCCGTTGGTTTTGCCCGAGACGCCGGCGCAGGCGGCTGCCGTGGCACGCCTTTACGGCGAACCGATGCTCGAATTGCCCAGGGATTTATACATTCCGCCCGAAGCGCTTCAGGTGTTTCTCGACGCTTTTGAAGGGCCGCTGGATTTGCTGCTGTATCTCATCCGCAAGGCGAATATCGATATCCTCGAAGTGCCGATGGCGGCGCTTACGGCGCAGTACCTCGAATACGTTGAAGCCATGCGCAAGCACAATCTGGAACTGGCCGCCGAATATTTGTTGATGGCCGCCGTGTTGCTCGAGATCAAATCCCGCATGTTGCTGCCGCGGCCACCTCGCGTTGTCGAAGAAGAGGAAGATCCGCGTGCAGAACTGGTGCGTCGCCTGATAGACTATGAACAGATGAAGGTGGCTGCTGCCAGGCTTGATGCCATGCCTCGCGTCGAACGTGATTACGAATGGGTCGGCGTGTTTGTGGCGGAAAAGATTGTCGAGCGCCAACCCGAGGTGAGTCTGCACGACATGCAACTGGCGTGGTTGAGGATTGCCCGCCAGGCACGTTTGACTCAACACCACCATATCCGCAAAGAAAGCCTGTCGGTGCGAGAGCACATGAGCCGAATCCTGCGAGCCTTGCAGGGCGGATCGTATGTGGTCTTCGACAGTTTGTTCGATGCGGACGAGGGCGCCCCAAAACTGGTGGTCAGTTTTCTCGCGGTGCTCGAACTGGTGAAGGAAAAACTTGTACACATGACGCAAAACGCCGCGTTCGCGCCTATTTACGTCAAGCTGAGTGATGCAGGAACCGAGCACACCTGAGGAATACAAGCGCGTTCTGGAAGCGGCATTGCTATGCGCGAGCGAGCCGCGTCCGGCGGGCCAGTTGAGGCGTTTGTTCCTGACTGACCCCGGCGCCGAGCTGGTGCGCCGCTTGCTGGACGAATTGCGTGAGGAGTGGCGGAGCCGAAGCGTGGAGCTGGTGCAATCGGCTTCGGGGTGGCGCTTTCAGACGCGCGCTGAAATGCAGGTATTCCTCGATCGGCTGAAGGATGAAAAGCCGCCGAAATACTCGCGTGCGGTGCTCGAGACGCTGGCGATCATTGCTTATCGTCAGCCTGTGACGCGCGGTGATATCGAAGATATCCGGGGGGTTACGGTGTCCACCAACGTGATCCGCACGCTCGAATCACGCGGCTGGATCGATGTTGTTGGCCACCGCGACACACCGGGTCGGCCAGCCTTGCTGGCGACGACACGTCGGTTTCTCGACGAACTCGGCTTGAGCAGCCTGACCGAACTGCCGCCGTTGACCGAAATTGAAAGGATCATGGACCTTGTCGAACTCCCAAAATCCGTCGGAGCGCCCGGAGCGCCCGAACCCGCAGACAGCTGATTCACCAAAACCCACCAGCAAACGCGGGCCGCGCCGTCGCGGCGGGCGCGGCGCGGGCGCGGCCAAAGGCGGCGACGTCAACCGAAAATCGGTGGATGGCGGGCGCGCTGCAAGTGGCGATGCGGCGCCAACCGGCAACGCGCCCGCCAAACCGAAATCAAGGCGG
>CBDTZF010000271.1:0-3887 GCA_965364825.1 uncultured Rhodocyclaceae bacterium
GTGCGGGCCGCGCGAACGCGTGCTCACGCCGCGGTCAGTTCACTCTCGTTGCACTTGACGACGCCCAAATCGGTGCTCACCAGCAGCGGAAACAGGGCGCCGGCGAAGCCACCGAAGGCTCCAATGTTGTAGCCGATCACCTCACCGGAAACGCGACCAATGAGCACGTGCTGGCCGATGCGATAGCCGGCCAGAATTGCGCGACTTACGGCGCGTTTGGCGCGGCCTTCCCAACGGACGGTCGTATGGTCCCGGCGATGTCCTTCTACAAGGGCGAGTTGGCTTCTCTTCATGATGCGCTCCGTAAGTCGGAAATCAATCTCCCGATGTCCTTGTTAACGGCCATCGCGGGCGTACGCTGACCGAATGAAGTATCTGGAGTGTGTTTTTTCTCACGTGCGCCATCGGCGATTCATGTTTTGGCTATCGTTTGAGGGTTAGATCGTGTCTCGGCGAAGCCGACGAGATGCGCCTGCCACGGCGTCGCCCGGATACAGCGAAGCGGAATCCGGGATCATGGGTGGCCTAGTCCCCGGATTCCGGCCTTTGGCCTGCATCCCGGCTACGCGGCCTGCGGCGTGCCGCTGTTCTCCTCGCACGATTCCATCGAGTACGCAATGGCGGTGATGACGGCGCCTTGTGGATCCTGCAGCACCGCCATGCGGCCGATGGTTGGAATATCCCTCGGCCCCATCAGGACTTTGCCGCCAAGCTGTTCGCACGCTCTAGCCGTTGTGTCGATATCATCGACGGTGACGTAGCAGCCCCACATCGACGGCATGTTCTCCGTGCCGGGCATCTTCCCGCTGATGCCGCCGATTGCGACGTCGCCGATCTTGAGGACGTGATACGGACCGGTGCCCACGTCCATCGTTGCGGATTTCCAACCGAACAGCTTGCTGTAGAAGTCCACCGCCGCTGCCGGGTCGTCGGTCATCAGTTCCGACCAACTGAAGGCACCCCGGGTCTTGAACGGATCCATGGTTTGCTCCTCGTGAAGTTGAAAATCCATCGTGAACGCCCGCGCAGGGCAGGTCAAGCGAAGGCGCTGCGCGTTCTCCTCGCCCCTCTGGTATCTTCGAGCGAATGCAAACCATGATTTCCATTACCGGCCTCGACAAGACCTACGAGGGCGGATTTCAGGCGCTCAAGAACATCAATCTCGACATCCGCCGTGGCGAGATTTTCGCGTTGCTGGGGCCGAACGGGGCCGGCAAGACGACACTGATCAGTGTGGTGTGCGGACTCGCCAATGCCACAGCGGGAACGGTGACGGTGGGCGGTCACGACATCGTCGCGAACTATCGCGCGGCGCGCGAGCTGATCGGCCTGGTGCCGCAGGAACTGACCACTGATGCCTTCGAAGCGGTGTTTTCAGCGGTGTCGTTCAGCCGCGGCCTGTTCGGCAAGCCGCCGGACCCGGCGCATATCGAAAAGGTGCTGCGCTCGCTCTCGCTGTGGGACAAGCGCAACAACCGCATCATGACCTTGTCCGGCGGCATGAAGCGCCGGCTGCTGATCGCCAAGGCCTTGTCGCATGAACCGCAGGTGCTGTTTCTCGATGAGCCGACGGCAGGCGTGGATGTGGAATTACGCCGCGGTTTGTGGAAGCTGGTCAGCGATCTGCGGGAAAGCGGGGTGACGGTCATTCTGACCACGCACTACATCGAGGAGGCCGAAGAGATGGCCGATCGCATCGGCGTGATCAGCAACGGCGAGATCATTCTGGTCGAAGAGAAGGCAAAACTGATGCGCAAGCTGGGTAAAAAACAACTCACGGTGTACCTGCAAGAAGCGATCGATACGGTGCCCGAGGCACTGTCTAGCTATGGTCTGGAGCGCGCCGATGACGGTCATGCGTTGATCTACACCTATGACGCCAAGCACGAGCAGTCGGGCATTGCCGGGCTGCTCAACGACATCAACGCGGCCGGCATCGTGTACAAGGATGTGCACACTTCGCAAAGCTCGCTCGAAGACATTTTTGTGAGTCTGGTCAAACGATGAACGTCCACGCAATCCGCGCCATCTACCGTTTTGAAATGGCCCGTGCCTGGCGCACGCTGACGCAGAGCATCATCTCGCCGGTCATTTCCACTTCGCTGTATTTCGTTGTTTTCGGTGCCGCCATCGGCGCGCGCATTCAGGAAGTGGACGGTGTGAGCTACGGCAGCTTCATCGTGCCCGGGCTGATCATGCTCTCGCTGCTGACGCAGAGCATTTCCAACGCCTCGTTCGGCATCTACTTTCCGCGCTTCACGGGTACGATCTACGAAGTGTTGTCGGCGCCGGTGTCGTATCTGGAAATCGTCATCAGCTATGTTGGCGCGGCGGCAACCAAGTCGATCATTCTCGGCTTCATCATTCTTGCCACGGCGAGGCTGTTCGTGCCGTTCTCCATCGACCATCCGGTGTGGATGGTGCTCTTTCTGGTGCTCACGGCAGTCACTTTCAGTCTGCTCGGTTTCATTATCGGTATCTGGGCTGACGGTTTCGAAAAGCTCCAACTGGTGCCGATGCTGATTGTCACGCCGCTGACCTTTCTCGGCGGCAGTTTCTATTCGATCGACATGCTGCCGCCATTGTGGCAGAAGGTCACGCTGTTTAATCCGGTGGTCTATCTGGTGAGCGGTTTTCGCTGGAGCTTTTACGGTATTGCCGATGTCAGCCCGGCGGTCAGCCTGGGGATGACGCTGTTTTTCCTCGTCGCCTGCATCGTCATCGTCGCGTGGATTTTCAAGACCGGTTATCGCCTCAAGCCGTGACGCTACCGGTGCTGTATTCCTTCCGCCGCTGCCCCTACGCGATTCGCGCGCGGCTGGCGCTGCGACAGGCCGGCATCGCGGTCGAACTGCGCGAAGTGGTGTTGCGCGACAAGCCCGCCGAAATGCTCGCGATTTCGTCCAAAGCCACGGTGCCGGTGCTACAGCTGCCGGATGGACGGGTGATCGACGAAAGTATAGACATCATGCACTGGGCACTTGGCCAGAACGACCCTGATGGCTGGTTGGCGCAGGGCGAAGCCGAGGAACAGGCGGCACTGATCGCGCTGATCGATACCGATTTCAAGCCCTTGCTCGATCGCTACAAATACAGCGAGCGCTTCCCGCAGAAATCGGCGGCGGAGTGGCGCGCGGCGGCGGCGGACTGTCTGGCGCCGCTCGATAGCCTGCTGACGCATCATCACTATTTTTTTGGCGATACGCCGTCGCTCGCCGATGCGGCGATTTTTCCGTTCGTGCGGCAGTTTGCGGGTGTCGACACCGAGGCCTTTGCGCGCTTGCCCTTGCCGCGTTTGCGTGACTGGCTGGACGCCTGGCTCGTCTCGCCGCTATTCGAAGCGGTGATGACCAAACAAGCGCCGTGGCGAGCCTCCGCTCAGTGAGCGGTGTCGTCAATGACACCGCGCCATGCAACAAGTTTGGTCTCGAAGCGCATCGCTGCGTGGGCGGGACTCGTCGAGGGCAGACGGCGGCACGGGAGGGTTTTCAGGGGCGGAGACAGCGTCGGCACGACGTGTCGCATGAAGCTTGCTTCTGCCTTGGCGCCGTTGAAATAGATCGCCCGGATCTTCGGGTGCGCGGCCAGGAAGCCGGCGAAATCGTTGGCGACGATGGACGATTCGACGATGTCCGAATCCAGGCTGGATGAGCGTGTGCACGTGGCGAGAACGTCCCACAGCGCGACGCCGCCGGCCGTGAGCGCGGCGCAGCGGGCGGCGTAGGGCAGCGCGGGATCGAAACCGAGCAGGTGGCCCAGAATCTTCCAGAAGCTGTTCTGCGGGTGGGCGTAGTACTGCCCTTCGGCGAGCGAGCGCTTGCCCGGCATGCTGCCGAGAATCAGGCGGGTGGCGTCGGGCGCGGCGATGGGCGCGAAACTGTGGACGA
>CBDTZF010000272.1:0-3877 GCA_965364825.1 uncultured Rhodocyclaceae bacterium
ATGCCGAAAGCGTCGGCAATCGGCCGCGCCGCGTTGAGGGGCTCGGGATAGGACACATCGTGGGCGATCAGCAGCACCGGCCGCCCTTCGCTGATCACTTGCACCACCGCTTCGAGCAAGCCGGCGGCGAAGCTGCCGTCGTAGGCGGAGATGATCGATGAGGGCGCCTGCGCGCCAGTGGCGATGCCCCAGTAGCCGGAGGCGGCGTTATTCACCGAATTGTGAAAGCGGGTGGGGGAGATCAGCCGGTCTTCGGAGGCGAGCGCTTCGCAGATGGCGTGGCAGTTGGCGCCGTCGCCGCCCGAGGACGCGAACACCGTTGCCAAATCGGCGGCGTCCGCTTCGGCGACCGTTTGCAGGCCGGTGGCGAGCGCCAGCTTGACCACATTGCCAACGCGGCGGCGCTCGGCGGGCGGAAGGACGCGGAGCGGCGGAATCGCCGTGGGCGCAGCGGCCAGTTCGGCGTGGCCGTCGAAGATCGCCCGCAGGCCGGGCCAATCGACAATGCCGGGGCCGATCACGCCGATGCTGACCACGCTTGCCCTCAGCGTTGTCATGCATCCGCCCGACTGAAGATCAGGCTGGCGTTGGTGCCGCCGAAGCCGAAGGAGTTGGAGAGCACATGGCGCAGTGCCCCGCTGCGCGGCGCGCACAAATAGTCGATGCCGATGGTGGGGTCAGCCTCGCGCGTGCCGGGGCTGCCTGGCAGCAGACCGTCCTGCAGCGCAATCGCGCAGATCACCGCTTCCAGCCCGCCGGCCGCGCCCAGCGTGTGACCGCTCGCGCCTTTGGTGGAACTGACCGGGGTGTGCGTGCCGAACAGCGTGCGTACGGCATTACCTTCGGCGGCGTCGTTGCTCGGCGTCGCGGTGCCATGCAGGTTGATGTAGCCGATGTCGGCCGGTGACAGGCGCGCGCGTTGCAGCGCCGCTTCCATCGCGAGCCGCGCGCCGTGGCCCTCCGGATGCGGCGACGACATGTGATGCGCATCGCTCGATTCTCCGTAGCCGGTCAGCACGATCGCGTTGTGCGGCAAGGTGTCGGCCGGGCGCTCGAGCAGGGCGAACGCCGCCGCCTCACCAATCGAAATGCCATCGCGCGCGGGGTCGAACGGACGACAGGCTTCGGCGGAGAGCACTTCGAGCGAATTGAAACCATACAAGGTGGTGAGGCAGAGCGAATCGACGCCGCCGACCACCGCCGCGTCGATCACGCCGGTGTCGATCATGCGCGCGGCGGTGGCGAACACCTTGGCGCTCGATGAGCAGGCGGACGACACCACGGCCGCCGGACCGGTGAGGCCAAGCGCCAAGCGTACATAGTCAGCGACCGAGAACACGTTGTGCCCGCCGCGGTAAGAAAAAGTGGCGGGCAGCGCGCCGCTCAACGGGTCGCGTTGGCGGTAGGCGAGTTCGGTCTCAAAGATGCCGGCGGTGCTGGTGCCGAGGATCACGCCCACCCGGTGCGCGCCATAACGCGCGGCGGCCTCGGCGCAGGCGTCGGCGAAGCCATCTTGCATCAGCCCGATGCGGGCGAGGCGGTTGTTGCGACAGTCGTAGTCTGAGTGCGCTGCCGGCAGCGCGGCGGCGTCGACATCCGCCACTTCGCCTACGCAGGTGGTGAGCATGACGTCGGCAAAGCGGCAAGGAGCGAGCCCGCTGCGCGAAAGGCGCAAGGCTTCACGCAGCGCATCGCGTCCGGTGCCCATGCAACTGGTGGCAGTAAAGTGGCGAAGCAGGAGTGGGCGCACGGTGGTCCGGACAGGCGGGTTGACCGACGGAGTCTAACAAATCGGGCACACCGGCGCCGCGTCGAGTCGGGGCATCAGGTCAGCACGAAGCGACGGTTGGTCGGCTTGCGGCGTCGTTCCCCCACCCTCGGCCCCTCTCCCGGTGGGAAAGGGGAGGACGATCGTCCACCGTGACCGCATAAGCAGCCCTCGGTCGGGCTCGGAATAAGCCGCTCTCCCGCAGGAAGAGGGGTTGGGCTGAGGGAAATCCCGCGCGAATCAAATTCGACTATGGGTCACTGAAATTCGCGCGATCGATCGAGTCGAGCCACCAGCAGGACATTGGCGAAGGGCGTGCCCGCACTCATCGGTACGGCGTCGACGGCGAAGCCGAGTGTCTCCAAGCTGCCGATCCAGCTCGAAAGCGGCCGGCAGTGGAGCGCAATGAAACGGTGGTCGCGCACGACGAGGACGAATTGATCCACCCAGTTGCCGATGCGAAACGGCAGCCCGCCACTTGCGTCGCCGACGCGCAGCAGCAGCACGCCCGCGGGTGAGAGCGCGTCACGCACGCGGGCCAGCACCGCGTCCTGCGCGGCGAGGTCAATGTAGTGCAGCACGTCGAGAATCAGCACGCGGTCGACAGCGCCGAATTCAACTGCGCGAATGTCGCCTTGCTGGATGCTGGCGTGCGCAGGCATCGCATCCCGTGCCCGCTCGACATACCGTGGCATTTGTTCGATGCCGCGGTATGCGGCAATCCGTGGTGGCGATGGCAGATCGGCGGGCCAGTCGCCGGTCGCATGCAGCGCACAGGCGGCGTGCAGCCAGCTGGCGAGCAGGCCTTGGCCGCAGCCGAGGTCGAGAACACGATCGCCCTCACCGATCAGCCCGCGCGCCAGCAGCGCGGTAAACGCCGGATCGCCGTCGAGCTTGCCGCGTGCAAAATGCCAGGCAAAGCGGCCTCCGCTGCGGTAGGGCTTGGTGGCGCGGTCGAGCAGGCGCTTCTTGAAGTCCTGGTTCATTTCAGCGCATCGGTGAGCGCGACGGGACGCAGAGCACGCGCGGCGCAGACTTCGAGCAGCGGCGGCAGCACATCGAGGATGACGGGTCTGCCGCTCGACGCGCTACGCGCCGCGTGACCGTCGTGGAGCAGCAGAATGTCCCCGGCGGCCAGACCGTCGGTGAGCCGGGCCAGCACCTTGTGCGGGTCGGTTTCGCGGGTGTCGAATCCGCGCCGCGTCCAGCTCGCCAGATGCAGGCCGTGGCGTGCCAGCACGGGTTCAAGGAAGGGATTGCGCAGTCCGGCGGGGCAGCGGAAAAACCGGGGCAGGCGTCCCGTGAGACGCTGCAGCGTGGCCTGTCCGGCGCCGATTTCGCGTGCAAAACCGGCCGGGCCGAGCAGCGAGAAGGTATGACGGTGGTGCTGGCTGTGGTTCTCGATCTCGTGACCGCGCCGCAATATCTCGGCGACCAGCGCGGGGTGTCGCTCGGCGTGGGTGCCGATGCAGAAGAAGGTGGCGCGCGCCTGGTGCGCGGCGAGTAGTTCGAGGACCGCCGGGGTCACATCGGGGTCCGGCCCGTCGTCGATGGTGATCGCGATTTCCTTCCGCGCCGCGGCGGCGGTCGGCAGGCGGGTCCAGTTGGGGCCGAGCAGCGTACTGCGCGGCCACAGGCCCGCAGCGGTCAAAATCAGGTGATTGATGACAAGCGCGGTCAAGGCAATCGGCCAATGCGTCGGTGTGACGAGCAGGCCGCCGAGCGCGAGGGCGTGCACGACGGCCGTCAACCACAGCAGCGCGGTCGGGCGCCAGCGGCGCGGTGGATGGGCGAAGGATGCCGTCATTTCCACGGCGCCGCTTCCAGCAGGCGACGCCAGAGCGCGGCCCAGGTCGGCCAGTCATGCGCGCCAGGCAAGCGCACGCAATGCGCGGGTGGCAGGGCGGCGGCCATCATGCGTTGGGCCGGCGCAAAGCGGTCGTTCTCGCCGAAGCCAAGCCACACCGGTGGCACGGCTTGTGCAGCGAGACCTTGCAGGGAACGCCAGCCGCGCAACTCGCCGTCCTCCGCGCCAAGTGGGGCGGGCGTCCAGGCAGCCAGTCCGCCGGCGTCGGAGATTTGGCGCGACAGCATGCGGTTGCCGGGGTA
>CBDTZF010000273.1:0-3870 GCA_965364825.1 uncultured Rhodocyclaceae bacterium
GCGTCGTTGTTGGAGGCGCTGATGGCGTGCATCGCCGCGATCCCGCGCTCCTGCGCTGCGTGGGTCAGATGATGCATCAGCAGCGTGCCCAGACCCTTTCTTTGCCAGGCGTCGGCGACCGCGATGGCGAACGCGCAGTCCGAGCCGTCGACATGTGCACTGAAACGGGCGACGCCGATCTCCGTCGCCTCCCCCGGCTCGGCGAGCAGGGCCACGAACGCGACATCCGTCGCCGGGTCGATGGCCGTCAGCTGCGTCAACAAGGCCGGGCTCGGCGATTTCATCGTCTCGAGAAAGCGGAAGCGTCGCGCGGCCGGCGACATGCCCTCGATGAACGAACGCTCGAGTTCGCGATCGTCGACGCCGATGGGGCGCACGAGGACCTGCATGCCGTCGCGCAGCGTCTCCTTCCACTCGACAGGACGAGCGTCCATGTGACTCACTTCGCCCGGTGCGCGGACCGCCGCGTCTTTGTCGGCGGGATGTGGATGGTTGGCATTCATGTCGACTCCTTTGCGTGCCTGGCGCGAGAGATCTCGTCTTCGGGGATCGGATCGCCGGTCCAGTAGCCGGCGTGTCCATAGTGCTTGTAGAGTCGTTCTTCAGCCTCGCGGCTCATGGCGGCCTGCGCGTCGTAGACCGGGGCGTCCTTGACGGCCTGGCGCGTCATCGAGACCGCAACGGTCTGATCGGACCAGTTCACGGCCTCGATCCACTGCGGCGCGATCAGGACCTGGTGCCCGAGCCACCAGTTGCTGGTGTCGACGACGAGATAGCGCACGGCCCACGTCTGCTCGTCGATCAGCATGCCCGCGACATGACCGATGTCGCCGTCGCTCGCATGGATGTGATAGCCGACGACGGCGTTGTAGCTGCGAAGCTGCGGATCATCGTGCTCGTGTCGGGCCGATTCGCGTCGCGCCATTTCGCGTTGCCCTTCGCCAGCGCTGGCGTCCGAGCCACCGAATCCACCGTAGCGCGGCATCATCAGGTCCGGATACATCGCGCCGCCCCAAGAGCCGCCGCCGCCCCAGTAGTACGGGTAGTCGTAGTAGGTCGAATACGTTATCTCGTGCTGTCGGGACACGGGCTTGTCAGTATCGATGTCGGGACTCTTGCGGACCTGCTCTTTGCTGATCGAAACCGGCAGCAGCCTTTGCTCCCGGTCTGGCGTGCCAACGGCAATCGGCGAAACCAGAACCTTTCGGCTCGACAGCCAGCCACCGGTATCAACGACCAGATAGCGGATCACCCACTGCTCGTCGTCGAGGTAGAAATCCTTGACATGGCCTATGACACCGTCGGTGGCGCTGACGGCATACCCTTCCATTTCCTTCGCGCTACGCAACATGATGTGATCCTTTGGTTTCGATGCGACGACGCTGCGCTGAAGGTTTCGGTCCGTCTGTCTGCTAGCGCACATACCGGCGCGAGCGGTGTCCTGCCGCACGAAGCGACGCCCGTCCAGGTACGTGTGCTGGCGCACAGACCGGGGCGAGCGAGGGTGCTGCAATGGCTTCGTCAGATCCATCCGGACCCTGCACGCGGGAAACGAGTTCGCATCAGCCGTGCCGGGCGCGGTCCCCTTGAGACGGGCGCTTGCAAGATCCCTGCCTCGGGCCGTATCAAATCGAAATCAAGGAGCGCCAAATGACAGACAAAACAGACAACAACGCCGTAATCGCCGTGTTCACCGACCATCAAGATGCGGAGACTGCGGTGAAGAAGCTGGCCGACGCCGGCATCGACATGAAACACCTCAGCGTCGTGGGCAAGGGCTATCACACCGACGAAAAGGTCGTCGGGTTCTACAACACCGGCGAGCGCATGAAGTTCTGGGGCAAGCGCGGCGCCTTCTGGGGCGGCCTGTGGGGCTGGCTGTTTGGCGGCGTATTCATGTTCGTTCCGGTGATAGGCCATGTCGTCGTGCTGGGGTATCTCGCGACCATCGTGATCGCCACGATTGAAGGCGCGGTCGTCGTCGGCGGCTTGAGCGCGCTCGGCGCGGCCCTGTATAGCAGCGGCATTCCGAAAGACAGCGTGCTCGCCTACGAAACCGCGATCAAGGCCGACGGCTTTCTGGTCACCGTGCACGGCCCGGCCGAAGAGATGACGCGCGCCAAGGCGATCCTCGGGACCCTCGGCGCTTCGCGCGTCGATGTGCACGACAGTGGGGCCAGCCCGGAATCGACCACGCACCTTGCGTGAGACCTCGCACAGCAATCAGGAACTGAGGAGCGCCATGTCCACCCATCACAAGACCCTCACGCCCGAGCTGCTCGCCCGCATGGACGCCTACTGGCGCGCGGCGAACTATCTCGCGGTCGGGCAGATCTACCTCTACGACAACCCGCTGCTGCGGCGGCCGCTCGCGCTGGACGACATCAAGCACATGCTGCTCGGGCATTGGGGCACGACGCCGGGGCAGAACTTCATCTACGTGCACCTGAACCGGGTCATCAAGAAGTACGACCTCGACATGATCTACGTCTCGGGGCCCGGGCACGGCGGTCCGGCGGTCGTCGGCAACACCTACCTCGAAGGCACCTACAGCGAGGTCTATCCGGACATCAGCCAGGACGAGGCCGGCTTGCAGAAGCTCTTCCGGCAGTTCTCGTTTCCCGGTGGCATTCCGAGCCACGCGTCGCCCGAGTGCCCCGGGTCGATCCACGAGGGTGGGGAACTCGGCTACTCCCTCAGCCATTCGTTCGGCGCGGTGTTCGACAACCCCGAGCTGGTCGTCGCCTGCGTCGTCGGCGATGGCGAGGCGGAGACCGGGCCGCTGGCCACGGCGTGGCATTCGAACAAGTTTCTCGATCCGGTGACCGACGGCGCAGTGTTGCCGATCCTCCACCTCAACGGCTACAAGATTTCCAACCCGACGGTGCTGGCGCGCATCACCCGCGAGGAGCTGGATCAGTTGCTGCGCGGCTATGGCTGGGCACCGCTGTTCGTCGAAGGCTTTGATCCGGCCTTGATGCACGAGGCCATGGCCACGGCTTTGGACACCGCCGTGGAGCAGATCCGCACGATCCAGCGCGACGCGCGCGCCACGGGCCACGCGGCGCGCCCACGCTGGCCGATGATCGTGCTCGTCTCGCCCAAGGGTTGGACCGGGCCGAAGGAGGTCGACGGGCTGCAGGTCGAGGGCACCTTCCGCGCCCACCAGGTGCCGATCACCGACCCGGCCACGCACGCGGGTCACCTCGCCTTGCTCGATGACTGGCTCAAGAGCTACCGCGCAGAAGAACTGTTCGACCCGCAGGGCCGGTTGATCCCGGAACTGGCCGAGCTCGCGCCCGTGGGCACACGGCGCATGGGCGCGAACCCGCACGCCAACGGCGGCATGCTACTGCGCGATTTGCACATGCCTGACTTTCGCGCGTATGCGTGCGAGGTGCCCGTGCCCGGCGCACCGGGCATCGGCGACACCCATGTGCTCGGGCCGTTCCTGCGCGACGTGGCGAAGTTGAACGACGCGCAGCGCAACTTCCGGGTCTTCGGCCCCGACGAGACGTTGTCCAACGGTCTGGCGGCGCTGTTCGAAGTCACACAGCGCCAGTGGGACGCGGCGACGCAGCCGAACGACGAATTCCTCGCGCCGGCCGGACGGGTGATGGAAATGCTCAGCGAGCATCAGTGCGAAGGCTGGCTCGAAGGCTATCTGCTGACCGGCCGCCACGGCCTCTTCAACTGCTACGAAGCCTTCATCCATATCGTCGACTCGATGTTCAACCAGCACGCCAAGTGGCTCAAGGTGACGGCGCAGATCCCGTGGCGGCGCAAGATCGCGTCGCTGAACTACCTGCTCGCCTCGCACGTCTGGCGCCAGGACCACAACGGCTTCACGCACCAGGACCCGGGCTTCAT
>CBDTZF010000274.1:0-3813 GCA_965364825.1 uncultured Rhodocyclaceae bacterium
GCTTCGCAACGATCATACGACTGCAGGCAGACACTGCTGCGCCCGCAGCGGAACAGACCATCGCCACAGCGTTGCACGCAGTGGTTCCACGCCGGGTCACTCGCCCGCATGGCCTGCGGCGGCGCACAGTTGGCGAGCGCGAAACCGCGCGCCGGGCCGGGCACCGCCCGCCATTGCTCGGGCGAAAACACCAGCGCCGATTGCAGGGAACTGACCGCCTCGGCACCACGCAGCATGCCGGAACGCTGCAGCGCAGCCAGCCCGGCGCAGTCCGCTTGATGAGCATTTTCGGCGGTGCGCGCCTCGCGCTCAATGCCAAGGCTGTGGCGTGCACACTCGTGTGCGTAGAGGAAGGCGCGTGCCGACTCGGACAGATCGGGCAACACGCGCGGGTTGAACACGATCGACGGTGCGCCGCTGCCGATCTGCGTCGCCACCACTACGGGAATATCGAGATTCATTCGGCTGGGCACAGCGCGCCCGCTTCCATCAGTACAGTTTCGCAAAGTGAGATCCTGCGCCATCGCCGGCAAAGCCAGCCACGACATCGCCAACAGGAACAGGATGGGGCGCAACACAGTCATTCGGCTCTCCGGGTCGGACCACCCGCCAAGCGGCGGGACAATGCCCCCGAATCTAGCAGAGTCCGCGCCGGATCGGGCGTCGGCGCCGGCCGGTGGCGACTCGCGTGGGTATAATGTGACACTTTTCATCGGTCGAAAACGGCGCCGCCAAGGCAAGTGAAAGCGGCACATTTTTCGACGCGCAGGCATCGGGAGCATTTATGGCGGGTCATTCCAAATGGGCCAACATCCAGCACCGCAAGGGTCGTCAGGACGCCAAGCGGGGCAAGATATTTTCCAAATTGATCAAGGAGGTCACGGTCGCGGCGCGCATGGGCGGCGGCGATCCGGGCTCGAACCCGCGCCTGCGCCTGGCGATGGACAAGGCCAAGGGCGAATCGATGCCCAAGGACAACATCGAGAACGCCATCAAGCGCGGCACCGGCCAGCTCGAAGGCGCCAACTATGAAGAATCGCGCTACGAAGGCTACGGTATCGGCGGCGCGGCGGTGATCGTCGATTGCCTCTCGGACAACAAGACGCGCACCGTCGCCGACGTACGCCATGCCTTCAGCAAGAACGGCGGCAATCTGGGCACGGATGGCTGTGTGGCCTTCCAGTTCGATCATGTCGGTCAGCTGTTGTACGCGCCCGGCACCGACGAGGAAGCGCTCATGGAAGCGGCCATCGAGGCCGGCGCGGAAGACGTGATACCCAACGATGACGATTCGGTGGAAGTAATCACCACTCCAGGCGATTTCTCCAACGTGAAAGACGCGCTGGAAGCCGCCGGATTTACCGCCGAGCTGGCCGAAGTCACCATGAAGCCGCAAACCGAAACCGAGCTGAGCGGCGACGATGCAGAGAAGATGCAAGGCCTGCTCGATGCACTCGAATCGCTCGATGATGTGCAAGAGGTTTACACCAGCGCCACGTTCGACGACTGAGTGAGCGTGGCAGCGTTGCGCAAGGGCTGACAGTGGAAACTCTGCTACAGCAAGTCGTCAATGGCCTCGTCGTCGGCAGCGTCTACGCCCTTGTCGCGCTCGGTTACACCATGGTTTACGGCATTCTCGGGCTGATCAATTTCGCGCACGGTGAAGTGGTCATGGTGGGCGCGCTCACCGCGTTGCAGACCGTGCTCTTTCTCATGGGCGCGGCACCGGACATGGCGCCTTTGCTGATGATCGGCATTGCCACGCTGGTGGCGATTCCGGTGTGCATGCTGCTGGGGTATTTGATGGAACGGTTCGCCTACCGGCGGCTGCGCGGCGCACCACGGCTGGCGCCGCTGATCACCGCCATCGGCCTTTCGTTCCTGCTGCAGACACTGGCGATGATCGTCTGGGGCCGGGGCTACCACAGCTTTCCACGGCTGATTTCCACCGTCCCGTTGCAACCGATTGAAGGCGTCTTCATCACGCCGGTGCAGGTCGCCATCATCGTCATTTCGGCACTGTTGATGGCGGCGCTGGTAACGCTGGTGAACAAGACGCGGCTTGGTCGAGCGATGCGTGCCACCGCCGAGAACCATCGTGTGGCCTCGCTGATGGGCGTGGACACCAACCGCATCATCGCGCTCACCTTCATTCTCGGCGCAGCGCTGGCGGCCGTGGCGGGCGTGATGTTCGCCAGCAACTACGGTATCGCGCACTACGCCATGGGTTTCATGCCGGGTCTCAAGGCATTCACCGCGGCGGTGCTCGGCGGAATCGGCAACCTGGCCGGCGCGATGCTCGGCGGCATCCTGCTCGGGCTGGTCGAGGCGATCGGTGCCGGCTACATCGAGGACTTCACTTTCGGCTTCCTCAATTCGAGCTATCAGGACATCTTCGCCTTCGTGATCCTCGGCGTGGTGCTCATCTTCCGCCCCACCGGCCTGCTCGGCGAGCGGGTCTCCGACCGCGCTTGAAGAGTACTCCATCCAGGTGATATTTACGGGTTCAGTCAGTCATGGAGCGGTTCAGTGCAAGGCGTTTTCTCGAAGACATAGTGGACCTATGGCAAGAGGAAACAACGCAGCAATGGGCCGCTCCATGACTGACCCGCAGGGCGTCAAGCAGGCCGCCCCCGACCGCGTTGCACTTCCTTGTCATAGGTCCACTATGCCAGCGTCAGCGCGCCTTGTCGAAAACGGCCTGCTTGACGCTGAACCCGTAAATATCACCTGGATGGAGTACTAGGCCATGGACGAACTCGCGCGCGCCATCCCCTACCTCGGCAGCCGCCACCCGACCGCCGCCAAATGGCTGGTGATCGTGATCGCACTGACTGCGCCACTGATCGCCGCCGCCTTCGGGCGCAGCTGGGTGCGCATCCTCGATTTCGCGATGCTCTACATCATGCTCGCGCTCGGGCTCAACCTGGTGGTCGGCTTTGCCGGCCTGCTCGACCTGGGCTACATCGCGTTCTACGCGGTCGGCGCCTATGTGTGGGCTTTTCTCGCCTCGCCACATTTCGGCGTGCATCTGCCTTTCTGGATCGTGTTGCCGCTGGGCGCGGGTTTTGCCGCGCTGGCCGGCATCCTGCTCGGCTTTCCGGTATTGCGACTGCGCGGCGACTACCTCGCCATCGTCACGCTGGGCTTCGGCGAAATCGTCCGCATTTTCCTGAACAATCTGAATTACCCCGTCAACATCACCAACGGGCCACAGGGCATCAACGCGCTCGACTCGCTCAATCTGTTCGGCTGGGATCTGGCGCGCAGTCTGAACATCGGCGACTTTCGCATCCACAGCCTGACGCTGTATTACTACTTCTTCCTGCTGTGCGTGATTGGCTCGGTGATTTTCATCCGGCGCCTGCAGATATCGCGCGTCGGCCGTGCTTGGGCGGCGATGCGCGACGATGAACTGGCCGCCAAGGCGATCGGCATCAACGTGCGCAGCATGAAGCTGCTCGCCTTCTCGCTCGGCGCCACCTTCGGCGGCGTCGCGGGTGGCTTGTTCGGCGCCTTTCAGGGCTTCGTCTCACCCGAGTCGTTCTCGCTCATGGAATCGATCGCGGTGCTCACCATGGTGGTCTTCGGCGGCATGGGCAACATTGTCGGCGCCATCGTCGGCGCGCTCATCCTCACTGCGCTGCCAGAAATCCTGCGTCATATTGCGGTGCCGGTGCAGCAGACGCTGTTCGGCACGGTTCTGCTCGACCCCGAGGTACTGCGCATGCTCCTTTACGCGCTGGCCATGATCGGCATGATGCTGTGGCGCCCGGCGGGGCTGATCCCCGCGCATGCACGCTACTCGCGTCC
>CBDTZF010000275.1:0-3802 GCA_965364825.1 uncultured Rhodocyclaceae bacterium
GACCGGTGCCGACCGACACGCCGGCGATCGCGATGCCGATCGCCAGGATAAGCGCTGAGACGCGTCCCATGCTGTCCTATTCCGAAACGACGCCGGCGCTATTAAACGACGCCCGCATCGTGGGCCTGCTGATCGGCCCAGTAAGAAGAGCGCACCATGGGACCGCAGGCGGCGTTCTTGAAGCCCATCTTGAAGGCTTCGGTCTCGTACATCTTGAAGGTGTCGGGGTGCACGTAGCGCAGTACCGGCAGGTGGCCGCTGGAGGGCTGCAGGTACTGGCCGATGGTGAGCATTTCGACGTCGTGCGCGCGCAGGTCGCGCATCACTTCGAGAATTTCGTCGTCGGTTTCGCCCAGCCCGACCATAAGACCGGACTTGGTCGGCACTTGCGGGTGGCGCACCTTGAACTTCTTCAGCAGGTCGAGCGAATATTGATAATCCGAACCGGGCCGGGCCTGCTTGTAGAGACGCGGCACGGTTTCGAGATTGTGGTTCATGACGTCGGGCGGTGCCTTGTCGAAAATTTCGAGCGCGACGTCCATTCGACCGCGGAAATCGGGCACCAGCACTTCGATACGTGTATCGGGCGAGGCTTCGCGCGTCGAGCGGATGCAATCGACAAAATGCTGTGCGCCGCCGTCGCGCAGGTCGTCGCGATCGACCGACGTGATGACGACATAGTTGAGGCGCATGGCGGCGATGGTGCGCGCCAGATCGGCCGGTTCGTCGGCATTGAGGGCGTCCGGGCGGCCATGTCCGACGTCGCAGAACGGGCAGCGGCGGGTGCAGATGTCGCCCATGATCATGAAGGTCGCGGTGCCCTTGCCGAAGCATTCATGAATATTGGGGCAGGAGGCCTCTTCGCACACGGTGTGCAGTTTGTGCTCGCGCAGCGTCTGCTTGATTTCGTTGAAGCGTTCGGTTTCGGCGCCGGTGCCGAGTTTGATGCGAATCCACTCGGGTTTGCGCAGCCGCTCGGCGGGCACGATCTTGATCGGAATGCGCGCTGTCTTTTCGGCGCCGCGCTGCTTGCGTGTGGTGGTCTCCATGGTGTCTTCCTGTTGTCGCGCCGCTTCAGGCGGGCGCTTTATTCATCAGCGCGTGCTGTACCGGGGGCAGCACGCGTTCGAGGTGCGCGATCAATACATCGCCCACGGTGGCGACTTCAACCGCGACGCCCAAATCGGCCAGTTGCGTGGTCTTCAGGCCACTATAGCCGCAAGGGTTGATCCAGGTAAATGGCGTCAGGTCCATGTCCACATTGAGGGCCAGGCCATGATAGGTGCAGCCGTTGCGCACGCGCAGTCCGAGCGCGGCAATTTTTGCATCGTCGATATAAACGCCGGGTGCGCCGGCGTGCCGCTCCGCCTGCAAGCCGAAATCAGCGAGGCAATCGATCAGGCTTTGCTCCATCGCATGGACCAGCTCACGCACCTTGAGCGCGCGACGACGCAGGTCGATGAGCAGATACACGACCAATTGGCCGGGGCCGTGGTAGGTAATCTGGCCGCCGCGGTCGATCTTGACCATCGGGATGTCGGTGGCGCGCAAAAGATGCTCCGGCTTGCCGGCCTGACCGAGCGTGTACACCGGCGGGGGTTCCAGCCGCCACAACTCGTCCGGCGTGTGTGCGTCGCGCGCATCGGTGAACGATTGCATGGCGCGCCAGGTCGGTTCGTAGGGTGCGCAGCCAAGCGCGCGCACCGTGCAGGTGTCAGGCCAGCTCATCGCGCTCAGAGTACCACCTTGACCATGGGGTGACTTGTCAGTTCCTGATAGAGCGCATCAAGCTGTTGCTGTGAGATCGCGCGCACGGTGCAGGTGAGGGCGAGGTAGTTTCCCTTGCGCGAAGGACGCATCTCGATGCGTGCGACGTCGAAATCGGCATCGTGTCGCAACACCACATCGACTACCGCCTGCGCGAAGCCGTCGACCCGCGCCCCCATGATCTTGATGGGAAAATCGCAGGGAAACTCGATCAGGGTGACGCGTTCTTCATCCGCCACGGCGCATCACCGTCTCTTTGAACTCCTGATACCACTCGAACATCTGCGCCGCCATCGGACCGGGTTTGCCCTTGCCGACCGGGCGATCGTCGAGACGCGTGATCGGCAGCACTTCGTTGGTGGACGAAGTCATCCAGATCTCTTCGGCGCTGCGTACTTCCTCTTCGAGCACTTCGCGTATCTGATGCGGCATGCCCATGTCGCGCGCCAGTTCGAGCACCACGTCGTAAGTGATGCCGGGCAGCATGAGGTGGCTCTTGGGCGGTACATACAGCACGCCGCCGAGCACCACGAAAATGCTGGAGGCGGCACCCTCGGTGAGGAAACCGTCGCGGAACAGGATGGTTTCGGCGCAGCCTTTGTCCGCCGCATGCTGTTTGAGCAGACAGTTGGCGAGTAATGAGACGGTCTTGAGATCGCAGCGCAGCCAGCGAAAATCCGCCGCGGTGATCGCCGACACGCCCTTTTCGCGTGCCTCATCGCCGGGGCCGACGAGCGCCTCGCTCATCACGAAAACGGTCGGTTTCACATCTTTCGGGAAGACATGCTTGCGCAACTCGCCGACGCCGCGCGTGACCTGCAGATAAACCGACTGGTCGGGCCACGGGTTACGCTCCACCGCGCCGCGCACGATCTCGCGCCACGCCGCACGCTCATGCGGATTGGGCAACTCCATGACCTTCAAGGTGTTCTCGAGGCGGCGCAGATGTTCGTCGAGCCGGAAGACGCACCCCGAATACGCCGGGATCACCTCGTAGGCGCCGTCGCCGAAGAGGAAACCGCGATCCATCGGCGAGACGCGAGCCTCGGCCAGATCCTGCCACTGTCCATCGAGATAACACACGCTCATGCCGCGCGCTCCTTGGCCTTAGAGGCTCTTGATCCACAGTTCCATGCTGTCCCAGGTGCGGCTGAACCAGCCGCCCAGCGGCACGTCTTCGAGCGCAACCACGGGGTAGGTGCCGACTTTCTTGCCGTCGAGGCTGAGCGTGAGCGTGCCCACTTCCTGACCCTTGCGCACCGGCGCTTCGAGCGGCTGGCGGCTGTCGAGCTTGGCGTCGAGCTTGTCGGTCTGCCCCTTGGGGACGGAGAGGACGAAGTCTTTCAGGAATCCGACACCGACCTTATCGGTCTCGCCCTGCCAGATGCGGAACTGCGACACCGCCGCGCCGTTGTCGTAGAGCTTGACGCTATCGAAGAAGCGGAAGCCGAAATTGAGCAGCTTAAGCGATTCCTGCGCGCGCATGGCTTCGGATTCCGTCCCCAGAATCACTGAAATGAGCCGGCGCGGGCCGCGCACAGCGGAGGAGACGAGGCAGTAGCCGGCCGCCTCGGTATGGCCAGTCTTCATGCCGTCAACCGTTTCGTCCAGCCATAGCAAGCGGTTGCGGTTGGGCTGGGTGATGTCGTTGTAGGTGTATTCCTTCTGCGAATACAGCGTGTAGTAATCAGGGAAGTCGCGCACGATGGCGCTGGCCAGAATGCCCAGATCCGTGGCGGTGGTGTAGTGCTGGTCGTCGGGCAGCCCGCTCGAGTTGGTGTAATGCGTGGCGGTCATGCCGAGCCGCGCCGCTTCGCGGTTCATGAGCACCACAAAGGCCTCCTCGGAGCCGGCAATCGCTTCGGCCAGTGCGACACTGGCGTCATTGCCCGACTGGATGATCAGGCCGCGCAGCAGTTCGTCGACAGTCACGGTGTGGCGCGGCTCGATGAACATTCGCGAACCGATCATCTTCCACGCCTTCTCCGACACCGGTACGACTTGGTCACCGCTCAGGGTCTTTCCCTGCAGGGCG
>CBDTZF010000276.1:0-3793 GCA_965364825.1 uncultured Rhodocyclaceae bacterium
TTTTTCGACAAGCCGCCCGCGCACGCCATGAAAGACGAAGACATCGCCAACGCCGTGCTCTACGCAGTCAATCAGCCCGCGCATGTGGACGTCAACGAGATTCTGGTGCGTCCAACGCCGCCACGCGACTAGCTTTAAGGTTTCATGCCAGTCGCGCCGAAACCAAATCTGCGGGGACGCGAGTGTTGAAACTCGATACTTGCGTCCGTCGCCATTCGCGCTCCTGTCGTTCACCAATTTCCAGCCTGTATCGCCTTGAGATGCGCGTTGAACGAATCAACCGCTTCGCCTCGTCGATCAGACGCGGCTTGTTGGCGAACGCAGCGCGCAGGCGATCAGAGATAACCCAAGCGTCCCGGAAGCCATAAGGCAAGCTGTGGAAAGACGATCATCACGGCCAGCCCGGCACTCATGGCAAGCACCAGCCAGATCACCCAGCGGAAGGTTTCCTCCATGCCAATGCCGGCAATTTGCGAGGTGATCATCAGCGAGATGGCCATCGGGGGGGTGAACTGGCCGATGGCCAGGTTGATGGTCATCATCACCCCGAACCACACCAGATCCCAGCCCATCGCTTGCGCGATCGGCACCAACACCGGCAGCAGGATCAGAAAGATTGATATCGCATCGAGAAACATGCCCGCAACCAACAACAGCAGGTTGATCGACAACAGCATGACCCATTCACTCGGGTGCATCTCGACCAGCGCCCTTGCCGCCGCATCAAAAACACCGAGGGTATTGCCCGCCCACGCAAACACCGACGCCACGCCGATGATCATCAACACGACGGCAGACAGCTCTCCGGCTTCGACCAACAGCTTGAACAAGTCCTTCAGCCCGATGCTGCGGTAAATCACCATGCCGACAAAAACGCCGTAGGCGACTGCCACCACCGCAGCCTCGGTGGGGGTGAAGATGCCGGCGCGCAGACCGCCGAGGATGATGACTGGCGCCAGCAGACCCCAGATCGCATCGATCAGGCTCTTGCCCAGCGGTGGTCGTTCGGCGCGAAAGTCGCGGCCGAAGCCGTGTCGGCGACTGATCAGCACCGCAGGCACCAATAAACAGAGGGCCGCCACCAGCCCGGGAAATAGCCCCGCCGCGAACAGCGCAGGAACCGTCGCCGCGGGCACCAGTACGCTATAGACGATGAACGCCACCGATGGCGGAATCACAATCGCGGTCGAGCCGGCCGCCGCTATCAGGCCGGCGGAAAATCCCTTCGAATAGCCACGCTTGATCATCGAGGGCAACATCACCGCCGCCACGGCGGCCGCATCGGCCGGGCCCGAGCCCGAGATGCCGCCCAGCAACATGGACACCAACACCGCGACCACCGCAAGCGATCCAGTCCATTCGCCGACGATCGCTGTCACGAAACGGACCAGGCGCAGCGCTACGCCCGAGCGTTCGAAAATCATGCCGGCAAGGATGAACATCGGAATCGCCAGCAGAGGATATTTGGCGATTCCGGCATACATGTTGGTCGGTACAGCCAGTTGGTCGAAGCCGGCCATTGCCAGCACCGCGATACTGGCAACGCCGAGTCCGACCGCAAGCGGCATTCCGGCCGCCAGCGCGAACAGGAACAGACAGACAAGGGTGGCGCCAATCATGCGCGGTTCCGCACGCGGTTTTCAATCAGGCGCAGCACGATCACCAGCGCGAGCACAGGCATCCACACCGTGTACCACCACTGCGGCACGCCCAGCGCAGGCGAGGTTTCCTCGAAGCGGTACTGGTCAAACGTCAGCCAGCCACCATAAAAGGCGATAAAACCGAACAGGCTGGCCGTTGCGATGAACGACAGCCACTCGGCGGCATGCCGACCCGCAGGCGGCAAGCGCTCGACGAGGAAGTTGACCCGAATATGACGGTCGCACACGAAAGCCGTCGTCGAGCCGAGGAAGGCGAGTACGATCAGCAGCGCAATCGAGATTTCCTCGGTGGCGGCAAAGGACTGCGATGTGAGGTAACGGGCAGCGACATTTCCCAACGAGATCAACGCGATCACGCCCATCACGATGCCGGTGAGAACTTGCTCGATGGTCATTCTGGCAGGGGTAGCGCTCGCTTCCATCGGCGCCGGCGGGCTTGATTTGCTTGTCATCTACACGTCTGTAAGGACTAAGCCGGGCAGGCCGGCAATGGCACTGCCCGAGAGCGCTTCGAAACAGAAGGTCGCTTAGCGTTTAGCGCTTGGCGATGTCTTCTTCGGCCTGCTTCACCAACTCGGCGCCAACCTTGTCGGCCCACTCGGTATACACACCCGCGGTTGCCTGGCGGAAAGCATCGCGTTCCTCGTCGCTCAGACGCACGACCGCTACGCCATTGGCCTCGATTTCCTTGAGCAGCGCATCGTCTCCCTCCGAAATGCCTGCACGCGCACGGGAAATCTCTTCCGTTGCTGCCTGCAATGCCGCCTCGCGTACCAGCGCCTGATCCTGCGGTGTCCAGCTGTTCCACACGTTCTTGTTCACCACGAAGATGAGCGGATCAGCGACGTAGCCCCACAGCGTCAGGTGCGTCTGGCCCACCGTCCGCAGCTTTGCTGCATTGAAGACAGCCAGCGGATTCTCCTGGCCATCGACAGCGCCAGTTGCCATTGCAGGCTGCGCGTCGGCCCAGCTCATCTGTGTCGGATTGGCGCCGAGCGCATTGAAGGTGGCGAGGAACAAGGGTGAGCCGACCACACGCATCTTCAGACCGTTTAGATCCTCCGGCGTACGCACAGGGCGCTTGGAGTTGGACACCTCGCGGAAGCCATTCTCGCCCCAGGCCAGTGGCACCACGTCACGCTCAGCGAGCAGCGCGAAAATCTGCTCGCCGACGCGACCCTGGGTCAGTGCATCGATCGCCTTGTGATCAGGCATCAGGAAGGGCAAGGCGAACAGGTTCAGTTCCTTGATCTGTGGCGACCAGTTTATGGTGGAGCCCACGGCCATATCGATGATGCCCTGACGCAGCGCGGTGAACTCCTTGGTCTGATCGCCCGATACGAGCGAGGTGCCCGGATAAACCTTGATCTTGATCCGACCTTCGGTCTTCTCCCCAACCAGGTCGGCCCAGCGCTTCGCGCCCCATCCCCAGGGGAACGCATCACCAAGCACGGTCGAGAGTTTGTATTCGTCTTTGTAGGGCGTAGCTGCTGCAACCGGCGCAGGAATGTTCAGCACCGCGGAGGCAATCAGACCGGCAATCAAGGAGGCGAAGCGGCGTTTCTGCATTGAGGATCTCCAAAGTCTACTTCGTGAATACAAGGTCAGTCGGGCGAAAAAAGCGCCCCAAGTCGCGAATTCTACAAATAACGCGAACACCACAAAAGCGAAGCAGGGCGTGTTTTCATCACGGGCTTGGGAAAACCACCCTGCGGCGATGCGCCCACGCCGGGGTCGATTGGTGTAATTGAACGCGTCTGATCCACGATTGAGGCTGGGAATGTATGGACGAATTCTGCAGTGTTTTCTGCCATATTGCGATCCTGGTCGCCGGGCTATGCCTTCGGCTCATTCCGCACTTTAGTATGCGCTGATTACAACGTCGCCCTGCTCGCCTATGCTGGACACGGGTTCGGCGGCGGGACGCGCCCTTATCGCGAGTTCGATGCATGGCGCCACCAAATGGGCGGTGACCGGGCTGGGCTACAACCTGCGCGAGGAGTTGCGCGGCACGGGCATTCGCGTCACGCTGATCGAACCGCGCATGGTAGACACGCCATTTTTCGACGCGCCGCCCGCGCGCGCCACGAAAGACGAAGACATCGCCAACGCCGTGCTCTCCGCGGTCAATC
>CBDTZF010000277.1:0-3792 GCA_965364825.1 uncultured Rhodocyclaceae bacterium
GCCTGCCAGCCGGCGAGCGCGAGAATCCAGCCGCCGATGATCGGCGCGATCGCCGGCGCGATGGCGAAGATCATCATCACCTGCGACATCAAGCGCTGCGCCTCGGGGCCTTCGTACACATCGCGCACGACCGCGCGGCCGACCACCACCCCGGCGCCCCCGCTCATGCCCTGAATCGCGCGCCCGAACCACAGCCATTCGATCGACGGCGCCAACGCGCACACCACCGAGGCGGCGGCGAACACCGCCATGGCAATCAGAATGACGCTGCGCCGACCAAAGCGATCCGATATCGCGCCATGCCACAGCACCATGAAGGCGAAGGGCAGCAGGTACGCCGAGAGGGTGAGCTGCACGTCGTAACGATCAGCCGCGAGACCCTCGCCGATGGCGTGAAAGGCGGGCAAATAGGCGTCGATCGAGAACGGACCGATCGACGCCAGCGCCGCCAGAACGACCGCGATGAACCGGGGTGGGGATTTCATGAGCACGCGGCGCGCACCGCGAACGAAGAGTGGACGGTCAGTCTACCCGTTGGTTGCGGACGACAACGAACGACGATACTGCACCGCCTCGGCCAGATGGCGGCGCTCGATCACTTCGGCGCCGGCCAGATCGGCAATGCTGCGCGCCACGCGCAGAATGCGGTCATGGCTGCGCGCAGACAGGCCGAGACGGTCGATGGCGCGCGCCAGCAAGGCCCGTGCGGCATCATCGAGCGCGCAGTGTGCCATCAGTGCTCGCCCGTCGAGCGCGGCGTTGGCGCAACCCTGTCGGACCAGTTGGCGATCGCGCGCCGCGATCACACGGACGCGCACGGCGGCGCTAGCCTCGCCCGGTTTGGCCGATTGCAACTCGGCGGCACTCAGCGACGGCACTTCCAGGATCACATCGACACGATCGAGCAGCGGGCCGGAGAGCTTGCCGCGATAGCGCGCCACCTGATCCGGCGTGCATCGGCAGCGCCCGCGCGGATCGCCCTGATAGCCGCAGGGACAGGGATTCATCGCCGCCACAAGTTGAAAGCGTGCCGGGAAGCGCGCCCGGCGACGCGCGCGGGCAACATCGATATGGCCGGTTTCGAGCGGCTCGCGCAGCGCTTCGAGCACGCGGCGGTCGAACTCGGGCAACTCGTCCAGAAACAGCACACCATGATGCGCCAGGCTGATTTCGCCCGGCCCCGGCACCGCACCCCCGCCAACGATGGCGGCCGCCGAGGCCGAATGATGCGGGCTTCGAAACACGCGCCGTCCCCAGGTACTCGCATCGAAACATCCGGCGAGCGACTGCACCGCGGCGGATTCGAGCGCATGCGCTTCCTCCATCGGCGGCAGAATGCCGGGCAGGCGTTGCGCCAGCATCGACTTGCCGGTGCCCGGCGGACCGAACAGCAACAGCGAATGACCGCCCGCCGCCGCCACTTCGAGCGCGCGGCGCGCTTCGAGCTGCCCTTTCACGTCGGCCAGATCGGGCAGCGAGTCGACACTGGCCGGCTGCGGCGGCACCACCGTATCGTCCAGCAAGGCATGACCGTTCAGATGCGCGCACACCGCCAGCAAGCTCTCGGCCGGGCGCAGTCGCGCACCGCCGACCAACGCCGCCTCGGGCGCATTGGCCACCGGCAGAATCAGGGTGCGACCGGCGTCGCGCGTATGCAACGCCATCGCCAGCGCGCCACGGATCGGCCGTAGTTCGCCCGACAACGACAACTCGCCGGCGAATTCGTATTCGCCCAGCGCCTTGGCGGTCACCTGATCCGACGCGGCAAGAATCCCCAGCGCGATTGGAAGGTCGAAACGCCCGCCCTCTTTGGGCAGATCGGCGGGCGCCAGGTTGACCGTGATGCGCCGTTGCGGAAACTCGAACTGACTGGTCTGGATGGCGGCGCGCACGCGGTCGCGCGCCTCGCGCACTTCGGTATCGGGCAGGCCGACCAGACTGAACGCCGGCAGGCCGTTGGCCAGATGGACTTCGACCACTACGGGTGGCGCGGCCATGCCGTCGAGGGCACGGGTGTGAACAATGGCAAGACTCATGGCTGACGAGTGTAGAGAGGCACGCTTGCAATGAAAATACCAAAGTCATGTTTCCGCGGCTGACGCGTTACTTATGCCGCATTCCCGCGATCGCCACCGTGCTGCGCAACCTGTCGTATTCTGTGCCAACGCTCGATTGCCACCAATTGCTCACGGGAGTCCGCACGATGCGTCGCGTATTTGGTTTCCTGCTCATCGCAGCAATGTCCTTTTCGCTGTCCCACACCACCCTCGCCGCCGCGCCAGGCGAAAGTGCGACGGCCGCGACGACCAGCGCGCCGCTGGATGCACGCGCCGTGCGCGAAACGGTGGCCGACGACAAACGCATCGCCGGCGCCGTGGCGGCACGTCTGTCGCGCAATCCGGCACTCGACGAAGTGCGCGTCGAGGCCGCCGCCGGCGTGGTGCAACTCTCCGGCGAGGTCATCAGTGAGGAGGCACGCACGCGGGCCGGCACGCTGGCGGCGGCGGTCGACGGCGTGATCGAGGTCGACAACCAGCTTCAGCTCTCGCTGGAAGTCAGCTCGCGGCTCAGTGACGCCTGGAGTCAGGTCAAGCTCAAGCTCTTGCGGTTGCTGGCGGCGACGCCGCTGCTCGTCATCGCGATCGCCATCGTCGTGCTGGCAAGCTGGCTGGGCAAGTGGATTGGTGGCCGCTTGCACCAGTTGAAACTGGGCAGTCGCAACCCCTATCTGCAAGGCCTATTGCGCCAGGCGGTGCGCGCGTCGGTGTTCGTCGCCGGCGTGCTGATCGCACTCGACGTTCTCGGCGCCACCGCGCTGGTCGGTGCGGTACTCGGTTCGGCCGGGGTGATGGGCATCGTCATCGGCTTCGCGTTTCGCGATTTGGCCGAAAACCAGCTCGCCGGCGTGATGCTGAGCCTGCGCCGACCTTTCGAGCCGGGTGACCTCATCGCGCTGGAAAGCTATGAGGGCATCGTCGTCACGCTCAATTCGCGCGCCACCATCCTGATGACCCGCGACGGCAACCATGTACGCCTGCCCAACGCGATGGTGTTCAAGAGCGCGATGCTCAACTACACGCGCAATCCCAAGCGGCGGCTGCAATTCCAGCTTGGCGTCGGCAATAACGAAGATTTGTCCGAAGCCCAGCGCATCTCCGCCGACACGCTGGCAGCGATGCGCGCTGTGCTTACCGATCCACCGCCGCACGCGCTGATCCTGGAGGCGGGTGACTCATCGGTAATCATGGAGTTCTACGCCTGGGTAGATCAGCGCCAGACCGATTTCAACAAGGCGCGCAGCGAAGCGATCCGGCTGGTCAAGGCGGCGCTCGAAGACGCCGGCATGGATCTGCCGGAGCCGATCTATCGTCTGCAATTGCTCGGCGCGCCGCCGGCCGCCGGCACGACCGACACAGTCGAAGTTCTGCCGGCCGACCCAGCGACCGAGAAATCCCGCCCGGCAGTCGAACCGGAAGGCGATGTGGCGCGCGACGACGCGCTCGAGGCGCAGATCGAAGCCGAGCGCGCGCAGCAACCGAGTGAGTCGGATTTACTGTGCGCACCGGGGGAACGCGAGTGAACTTCCGACTGACGCTGCATGTCCCGCCGCGGCGGGTTGAATGTCACATCACGTAGCAGCCCATGCCCGTTGGCTGCCACGCTGTGACTACGCATGTACCATCGGTGCCTCGCACAACTCAGGGGAGAGCTTCATGAAAAAAATCAGAATCGCCATCGCATCGCTCGGCTTGCTGGCCGCCGGTTTCGTCCATGCGCAAACTGCACCGCCAG
>CBDTZF010000278.1:0-3772 GCA_965364825.1 uncultured Rhodocyclaceae bacterium
GCATCGCTCGGCTTGCTGGCCGCCGGTTTCGTCCATGCGCAAACTGCACCGCCAGCGGAAACGCCAATGGCCGCCAAGGAAATGGTCGGCGACGAGATGCATGGCACGGCAGCATGGTACGGGGGTAAGTTCTCCGGCCGCAAAACCGCGTCGGGCAAGCGCTTCAACCCGAACAAGTTGACTGCCGCACATCGCACCTTGCCCTTCGGCACGAAGGTGAAAGTAACCAACATGAGCAACGAACGCAGCGTGGTGGTGACCATCAACGACCGTGGCCCGACGTCGCACGCACGCATCATCGACGTCTCGCGCGCCGCGGCGAAAAAACTCGGCTTCCAGCGCGCCGGGCTGACCGAAGTGACGATCGAAGTCGTCGAATGAATCTGAGAACGGCAACTCCGTAGGTTGGGCAGACGAAGGAAGCCCAACGTCTGGGTCGTCGCCAAACGTTGGGCTTCGCTGCGCTCTGCCCAACCGATCTGTTAACGGCCCAGCCCGATCAAACCCATGAATCCGCGAAACAGCCACGCCACCAGCCCCAGCGCGAGCACGCTGCCCGCCCAGATCGCCACGAACCACAGCATACGGCTGACGCGCGCCGGCCGGCCGCGTTCAGCTGTCCGGTCCATCAATGGTATCCCTCACCGTGCTTCACCTTGCCGCGAAACACGTAGTACGACCATGCGGTGTACATGAGGATAACGGGAATGATGAGGAGCGCGCCAATGAGGGTGAAACTCTGACTTTGCGGGGGTGCGGCGGCCTGCCAGATGGAAATGTCCGGAGGAATGATCTGCGGCCAGACGCTGATGGCCAGCCCCGTGTAACCCAGGAATACCAGGCCAAGCACGCACAGGAAAGGGCCCGCCTGCGGCTTGCCAGCCAGCACGTTCAACAACTGCGCGATGCACACCGCGACGAGGATCGGCACTGGCGCGAACCACACCATGTTGGGCCATGAGAACCAGCGTTGCGCGATCTGCTCATGGGCCAGTGGTGTCCATACGCTCACCGCAAGCATGAAAGCGATCAACGCCCACATCAACGGCTTGGTGAACCGCACCATCGTCGCCTGGAGTTCGCCTTCGGTCTTCATGATCAACCAACTGCTGCCGAGCAGGCCATAGACCACCACCAGGCCGACGCCGGTGAATAGCGGGAACGGCGCGAGCCAGTCGAGCGGCCCGCCGGCGAAAGCCCTGTCCACCACCGGAATGCCTTCGATGTAGGCGCCCAGCGCGACACCCTGGAAAAAGGCGGCACACACCGAACCGCCAATGAAGGCCTTGTCCCACAGATGCCGCTCGTGATCGTGCGCCTTGAAGCGGAACTCGAAGGCGACGCCGCGGAAGATCAGCCCCAGCAGCATGAAGATCAGCGGCAGGTAGAGCGCGCTAAGTATCACCGCATAGGCGAGTGGAAAGGCCGCCATCAGGCCCGCACCGCCGAGCACCAGCCAGGTCTCGTTGCCATCCCACACCGGCGCGACGGTGTTCATCATCACATCGCGGTCGAAACGATCGGGCACGAAGGGAAAGAGGATGCCGATGCCCAGATCGAAGCCGTCCATGATGACGTACATCATTACGCCGAAGAAGATGATCAGGATCCAGATCAGCGGAAGGTCGATGCCCATGGTCTTAGCTCCTGCTCGGCGAAAGGTCGGCCGCGTCACCGGTCGCGGAAATGGGACGCATCTGCTGCCGATCCTGCCCGGGACCGCCGGCGACTATGGCGTCATCCGCGTGCATTTCCGGCGCCTTTCGCACCAGTCGCAACATGTAGCTGATGCCAGCGCCGAACACCACGCAATAGACGATGATGAACAAGGCGAGCGAGATCGCGAGCGGCATCACGCCGTGGTTTGAGACCGCATCGGCGGTGCGCTGCACGCCATACACCACCCACGGCTGACGGCCGATTTCGGTGGTAAACCAGCCGGCAATAAGTGCCACCAGCCCCGCCGGCCCCATCAGCAGCGTGACGCGCAAAAAGACGCGCGACTCGAACAGCGTGCCCGAGCGGCGTAGCAGGAAGCTCCACAGTCCGAGCAGAATCATCAGCACGCCCAGTCCGACCATCACGCGGAAGGACCAGAAAACGATGGTCGAATTGGGACGGTCTTCGCGCGGAAATTCCTTCAGGCCGGGGAACTGACCGTCCCAACTGTGGGTGAGGATGAGGCTGCCGAGGCGAGGAATCTCGACCGCGAAACGAGTCTCCTCGCGTTCCATGTCCGGCCAGCCGAAGAGGATCAGCGGAACGCCTTCGCCGGGTTTGTTTTCCCAATGGCCCTCCATCGCGGCGAGCTTCGCCGGCTGGTGTTCGAGCGTGTTGAGGCCGTGAAAATCGCCGATCACGGTTTGCATCGGCGCCACCAGCAGGATCATCCACATCGCCATCGAGAGCATCTTGCGGATCGCCGCATTATCGCGCCCCTTGAGCAGATGCCAGGCCGCCGCGGCGGCCACGAACAGGGCGGTCGACAGGAACGCAGCCATGCTCATGTGCGCCAGCCGATACGGAAACGAAGGATTGAAGATCACGGCCAGCCAGTCGACCGGAATCAATCGCCCATCGACGATTTCATGGCCCTGAGGCGTCTGCATCCAGCTGTTCGCAGCAAGAATCCAGGTGGTCGAAATCAGCGTGCCGATCGACACCATCGCGGTCGCCAGAAAGTGCAGGCCGGTGCCGACGCGGTTCCAGCCGAACAGCATGACGCCGAGAAAACCCGCTTCGAGGAAGAAGGCGGTGAGCACCTCGTAGGCCAGCAGCGGACCCATGACGCTGCCGGCGAATTCGGAGAAGAAGCTCCAGTTGGTGCCGAACTGGTAGGACATCACCAGCCCCGAGACCACGCCCATGCCGAAGTTGAGCGCGAAAATCTTCAGCCAGTAAAGATACAGATCGCGATAGACCGCCTGCCCGGTGCGCAGCCACAGACCTTCCAGCACCACCAGATACGCCGCAAGTCCGATCGTGATCGCCGGAAAGAGGATGTGGAAGGACACCGTGAACGCAAACTGGGCCCGCGCGAGTTCCAGTGCCGTGAGTCCGAACATCCCGCTCGCTCCGATCGCCCGCCGGACACGCCGACCCCGATGGTCAGCGTGGCACCCGGACGCAGTGGTGTGTCGCGGTTAGTGTTTTGCGGAGATGGATCGTTCCCCGCCGTCATCAAAGGATGGCTTCAGTCCAGCGCACCGAGCGTCGCCCGCTGCGGATACTGCCGCAACAGCAGCGGCGAATGGATTGCCTCCATGTCACTTCTCTGACGCGGAGATCGTCTGGTACGCGTCAGCGGACCGAACGTCCAAATGAAAACGCCCTGGCGGATAGCACAGGGCGTGAATCAAATCACCGGCGCGGCGGGCAGCAAAGCCACCGCCGGACGGGCAATCCCGTTTACATCTTCGCCTTACAGGGGTTCTCGGCAGCGCACGGGTTGGCCGCGCACGGATTCTTCGCGGCGCAGGGGTTGGCTGCGGCACATGGGTTCTCTGCCGCACACGGGTTGGCCGCGCACGGACTCTTGGCTGCGCACGGACTGGTCACCGCGGCGCACGGATTCTTCGCGGCGCAGGGCGCATCGGAAGCCAGTGCGGCGCCGCCAGCAGTCATCAGGCCCGCGGCGATGGCGGCAGTGGTCAGGGCACGAGCGGTACGGTTCTTTTGCATTTGAATCTCCTGTCTCTTTGTTGTGTTTGACGGTGTAACTCACCCATCACGTGACGCGAAGGGTTCAACAGCACAGACCGCGACCTGGCGG
>CBDTZF010000279.1:0-3772 GCA_965364825.1 uncultured Rhodocyclaceae bacterium
GAGAACGGCCTGCTGATCGATATCGGTGATGTCGCCGCGCTGGCAGCGGCGATGAATCGGCTGCTGGACGACTCTGATCTGCGCGTGCAGATGGGCACCGCCGGTCGCGAGCTTGTGTTGCGCGAGTTTTCGGTCGATGCCATGTGCGAGGGCAACCTCGCCATATATCGCAAGGTGCTCGGGCAATGAAGCTGCCCGCCACGGATTGCCGTTGTTGCGCGCCCGCCCTCACCCTCGATCCCTCTCCCGGTGGGAGAGGGAGGCACAGCATGCCGCGCCGATGCTCCCCTCTCCCACCGGGAGAGGGGCCGGGGGTGAGGGATCTGCGCCGCGCTTCACAACGCGGTCTCGGCGACACTGGACGCGCCAAATGAAATCCCTCCACCTCCTCGGCAGCAAGGAGATGGGCGGTGCCGAACGCTGGCTGACGCGTTTTCTGCCCGCGATGCAGCGTCACGGCGAAACGGTCGAAGCAGTGGTGCGGCGCGGCTCGGCGCTCGACCGCCATCATCTCGACGGCATCGTCACTCACCGGCTCGCCTTTCGCACCACCTGGGATCCGTTTTCGCGCGCGCAGGTGTCGCGCTTTATTGCCGCCCACGATGCGCCCGTGGTGCAAACTTACATGGGCCGCGCCACACGCCTCACCCGCATGCCGCGGGGCGGTGACAAGGTGCATGTGGCACGACTCGGCGGCTATTATCAACTCGCCCCGTTCCGCCACGCACACGCCTGGGTCGGCAACACGCGCGGGCTGTGCGACTGGATGATTGCCGGCGGACTGCCCGCCGAGCGCGTCTTCCACATCACCAATTTTGCCGACCCCGCCAAAAGCGTTGCACCAGCCGCACTCGATGCCGTACGCGCGCAACTGAAGTTGAAACGGGATGACTGGCTAATGGTCACCGCCGGGCGACTGATCGACGTCAAGGGTCACGCCACGCTGATCGAGGCCATGCGCCGACTTCCCGTCGAACTGGCCGGACGCCGCCTGCGCCTTGCGATTCTCGGTGAGGGCACGCTGCGCGAGACGCTCGAGGGGCAGGCGCATCAGGCGGGGATTGCCGATCGCGTGCACTTTGCCGGCTGGCAGCACGACCCGGCGCCCTGGTTTCATCTCGCCGACATGGTGGTTTTCCCATCGCGCGACGCCGAAACGCTCGGCAATGTCATCCTCGAAGCGTGGGCCTATCAAAAGCCGCTGGTATGCACCGCCTTTCGCGGCGCGCGCGAGATTGCCCATCACGGCGAGGACGCCTGGGTGACACCTTGCGACGATGCGCCCGCCTTTGCCGAGGGTGTGCGCTGCGTGATCGAGGACTCCGCGCTGCAAGCCGATCTGGTCGCGCACGGTCGGGCGCGGATCGCAGGCGAGTTCAGCGAAGCGCAAGTGATCGATCAATATCGTGCGCTCTATGCCCAATTGCTGGACAATCGCTGACATGGCGGACGGCATCAATATTCTTATGTACCACCAAGTGGGCGACTTTGCGCCGATGAAGGCGCATCGCTCGACCTACTGCGACCACAAACGCTTCGCGCGCCAGATGGCGTATCTGGCGCGTTTCGGCTACACCGTACTCTCGCTCGACGCGGTGCTGGCCTGCCTGCGCGGCGAACGCGCGCTGCCGGACAAGGCGGTGGCGCTGACCTTCGACGATGGCTACGAGAATTTCTACGAATACGCCTGGCCGGTGCTGCAGAAACACGGATTTCCTGCGATGGTGTATCTCATCGCCGACATGCTCGGTCAGCCCTCGCAGTGGTTTGCCGCCGATGGGCGCGACACGCCGCCGCTGATGAGCGCGGCGCGGGTGCGCCAGCTGCGCGGCGAAGGCGTCGATTTCGGCTCGCATTCGGCCGGCCATATCAAGCTCGCGAAACAGGACAGCGCGCGCATCCATGATGAGGTAACGCGCTCCAAAGCGGTACTCGAGGACGTGCTGGGCGAAGAAGTTCGTCATTTCTGTTACCCGTTCGGCAGTCACGACCTGCGCGTTGTCGACGCCGTCGCCGAGGCGGGCTATGCCAGCGCGACCACGTGCGTGCGCGCGCCCGCCACGGTGGCGGATGATCCGCTCACGCTGCCGCGCAAGGCGATTTCCTATGGTGACAACCTGATCGGCTATTTCTGGCGCCTGCACATGAAGAACACCCCCAAGCATGCGTTCATTCGGCGGGACGGGCACACCTTCGCCGCGAACAGCGAGGGAGCCGCCGCAAGCGCGCGCATCCGGGCATGACGCAATCGATTTCCCCCACCCTCAAAGGGCTCGCCATTGCCGTCCTCGTGGTGGTATTCGTATCGCTCATCCTCGACGATGCGGCGCGCCAGTGGCTGTTTGCAGAAGACGGGCCAGTCGAGTGGTTTTCGGCTGCGATGTGGCTGGTCGCGGCGATCGTCATCCTGCGGCGCGCGCGCGCACCCCGTGCGCCGGCCATTGCCTACGCCATTTTCTGCGTCACGCTGACAGTGCGTGAAACCGGTTTGCCGCCCGAACTCATCCCCAGCGGCAAGCGCCTGCTCAAGGCCGCCTACTATCTCGATGCCAGCGTGCCGCTGCTCAGGCGGGTGATCATCGGGGTCATCATCGTCACCGTGCTGATTGCACTCGCCTATTTCCTGCTTATCAACACGCGCGCTTTTTTCAGTCGCCAGCAACTGCGCCAGCCGGGGTTCCAGTTGATTTTGGTGTGTGGCGGCGTGCTGGCGGCAAGCCAGGGTTTCGAGGCATTGCCTGATTATCTGCCATCGCTAGCGGACACGGTGCGCGAACCCGTGGTAAACGTGTTGTGGGCGCTCGAAGAGGGCTTCGAAGCGCTCGCCCCCGTAGTGCTAATTCAGGCGATAAGGATCGCCGGCCGCCTGCCGGTGCCGACGCTGCGCTCGTACGGCCACGGGTGAATCCTCAGGGTTCGGATTCGTCGCCTTTCGGCGTGTCGCCGTGCGCGTAGCGCGACATCGCCTTGCGCATGAACTGCATCTGAGTATCGAAGCGGCTGCACGCCACGCACATCATCAGGTGCATGCGAAATTCGATCCGCTCACGCAAGGACAACGGGCGATCGAGTTTTTCCGACGCCAGTCGCGTCACTTCCTTGCAGGTCAGCATGGCGCCGCCTCCGCTTCAAACCATTTTTGACGCAGGCACTCGCGCAGTCCCATGCGGGCGCGATGCAGCACCACATGGCAGTTGGTCACGGTCATTCCTGTCGCCGCGCAGATCTCATCGGTCGTCAAATCCATGAACTCGCGCATCATGAAGACGCGGGAGGTGTTTTCCGGCAGGTCGTGCAGGCAGACTTCGAGCACCTCCCAGAACTCGTTCGCTTCCACCGCGTTGGACGGCTCTTCCCACGCCGATGGCCGCGCTTCCGGTGCCCACATGCCACGCTGATCGAACAGGCGATCGAAATCCATTTGCTCCCCCTCGGCGTTAACCCTCGTCACATCGACAAAGCGCGCCCGGCTACGCACCGCATTGATCAGCGTGTTGCGCAAGATCGCGAACACCCAGGTCTTGAGCGACGAGCGCCCGGCAAAACTGTCGCGCTTGCGCATTGCCTTAAGCAATGCGTCCTGCACTACATCTTCGGCCAGCGCATGATCGCGCAGCTGGATTTGCGCAAAGCGCAGCATCTGCCGGCGCAACGTCACCAGCGCTTCAGCGTCGCCCAAGGCGTTCGGGTCAAGCACGGTCGTGTCGCTGTCCATTTTCGGCTCCTGCATGAAAGCATTCAAGTCATTCATGCAGACCGTCACGCGGACCTC
>CBDTZF010000280.1:0-3764 GCA_965364825.1 uncultured Rhodocyclaceae bacterium
CTCATGCTGCCGCACAGTTGCCGCGATGGCGTTTGTGGCGCCTGCAAAGGCAAGGTCATTACCGGCACGGTCGATTACGGCAAGCATGCGGCGGACACCCTCACGGATGAGGAGAAAGCCGCGGGGCTGGCGCTGTTCTGCTGCGCGCGACCGACCTCCGATATAACCATCGAGTGCACCCGCGTCACGCGTGCGGACGACATCCCGGTCAAGACGCTGCCCTGCCGCGTGCAGGAGATGACGCGCGCTGCCGATGATGTGATGGTGCTCCAGCTCAAACTTCCGGCGAGCGAAAAATTTCTGTTCCGCGCCGGCCAGTACATCGACATTCTGCTCAGCGGCGGCAAGCGGCGCAGCTTCTCGATTGGCAACGCGCCCGCCGACGCCGCTCACCTCGAGCTGCACATTCGCCGCATCCCCGAAGGCAACTTTACCCAGCATGTCTTTTCCGCCATGAAAGTGCGCGATATCCTGCGCTTCGAAGGCCCGCTGGGCAGCTTTTTCCTGCGCGAAGACAGCGACACACCGATCCTGCTGGTGGCCGGCGGCACCGGTTTTGCGCCCATCAAAGGAATCGTCGAACACGCCATCGAACAAGGCATGACGCGGCCGATGACACTCTACTGGGGCTCGCGGGATCGCGCCGGCCTGTACATGCCCGGGCTGGCCGAGGGCTGGGCCGCGCAGTTTCCCTGGTTCAAGTTCGTGCCGGTGCTGTCCGATAAGACTGAAGACGACCACTGGCAAGGCCGGGAAGGGTTGGTGCACGAAGCGGTCATGGCGGACCTGCCCGACCTTTCAAGCTACCAGGTGTACGCCTGTGGCGCGCCTGCCATGATCGACGCCGCGCAGCATGACTTCATCACGCGTTGCAAGCTTCCTGCGGACCAGTTCTTCGCTGACGCCTTTACCTACGCCCTCGACGCGCAAAGCTGAGATCGCTGAAAATGAGTCACACCCTGCTGCTGACCCGCGAGCCTGTCGTCAACCGCAACCGCGCGATCACCGCCAACCGCATCGTGGCGCACGCCGCATCGGTGGCCGATGTGGTGGATGGCCTGTCGCAGCTGGGCGATGTCTGGCCTGCGGTGCACCCGGTGTTTCTGTCGCTTGGCAAGCTCGTGCCCACGCCCGAACTGCTCGAATGGGAGGTGCCGGCCAATCTCATGGTGGAGATTCCCGCGCCCACGCTGGCCCATCCGAAAACGCAGGCGCTGCTGCCGCAACTGCAGGCCGCGGGCATCAGCATGTGTCTGTCCTGGTTCACCCCCGAAGCGACCCTCCCGCCGGACGGTGACTGGCGGTTCGTGCTGGTCGACCAGCGCAAGTTGCCGACACCGTCCGGCGCGCCCGGTCTCAGCCTCGCTTGGGGGCTGAAAAACACCGCGGGCTTCGAAGAAGCCATCGCCAGCGGATACGACGGTGCGGCCGGCTGGTTTTTCCTGCACGGTGGCGCGCCCGCCAAGGCGCTGACGCCCTCGCATGCGCAACTGGTCCGCCTGCTCAATCTGGTCCGTCACAACGCCGACATCAGTGATATCGAGACGGTGCTCAAACAGGACGTCGCGCTGTCCTACAAATTGCTGCGCTATATCAATTCGGCCGGTTTCGGGCTGCAATGCCAAATTCAGTCGTTTCGCCACGCGGTCACCATTCTCGGCTACGACAATCTCAATAAGTGGCTTTCAGTGTTGCTCGTCACCGCCAGTCGCGATCCGGCCGCGCCAGCGTTGATGCAGGCGTCAATTGCACGCGGACGGCTGATGGAAGAAATTGGCAAGCCCTTCTTTGCAAAGGGGGATCACGACAATCTGTTCATCACCGGCGCCTTCTCGCTGCTGCCAGCGCTGCTTGGCACTTCGCTGGCCGATCTGCTTACCGAAATGAGCTTGCCCGAGGCGATTTCCGATGCGTTGATTCACGGCGAGGGCGAGTACGCGCCCTTTCTCAAGCTGGCCCGCGCGAGCGAGCGCTTCGATGCCTCGACGCTACGCGAGCTGGTCGAAGAACTGACCATCGACGGCAACGATTTCAACACCGCACTGCTCTCCGGCGTGCAATTTGCCGACAGCCTGCAAAGCTAGAATCGCGTCGCCAAACCCCAACAAAAAACCAGCCCGTGGGCTGGTTTTTTGTTGGGCTAAACCCCCTATTTCTTCAGACTCAGCACCCACTCGGCCAGTATCTTGGCCTCTTCGGGGCTGACCTGCGTGTTGGGCGGCATCGGCACCGGGCCCCAGACGCCCGAACTGCCCTTCTGGATCTTTTCGGCCAGCATGTCCGCCGCACCTTCCTGGCCGCCGAACTTATCGGCAACATCCTGGTAGGCTGGGCCGACGAGCTTGGCGTCAACCTTGTGACAGGCTAGACAGTTCTTGGCCGCGGCGAGCTCTTCACCAGTGGCTGCGAACGAGGGAGCAGCAGCGAGGAGGCCGGCGGCAATGGAAACAGCAACGAGTGCTTTCATGAGTTGTTTTCCTTTTGTTTGTGATCGGGGGTGTACCGGGAGGATATTAAACCACCTGCGTCAGGGTTTGCCTACCCACCCAAGTTCAAGTGCCAGAGACGTCCAGTCATCTATCGGCGACAGGCAATTAACGCCCGAACAGACCCACGCGTTGACATGCGTGGTGAGCGGTTTGTCGAGCGCACCGCGCAGTCCGTCGACCCGATCGCCGACCGCAACGACGAGCGTTGACGGGTCCGCCAGTGGCGCCGCCTTGCGGGCCCATTCGTCGCACTCGGCCTGCGTCCCGCGCAATACGACGATGCGCGGTGGCACGAGCCATTCGGCGAGCGTCAGGTGCAGCGACGCGAAGCCGGCCGGTGCTTGCACCATGCCGGCGTAAAAGGCTTGCAACACGCCCGTGGTGGCGTCCAGATAGCGTGGCTCGCCAAGCAGATGGCCGAGTTGCTGCAGGCTCCGCGCGGCCACGCCGTTGCCCGATGGCGTGGCGCCGTCATGACCACTGCGCGGTCGATGGACGAGTGTTTCATGGTCGTGACTGGTAAAGAAGAACCCACCCGACTCGGCGTCGGCAAAGCGTGACAGCAGCGCATCGGCGAGCGCGCAGGCAAAGTCGAGATCATCATCCCGCCAGCGCGCCTGTAGCGATTCGATGAGCGCCGCGAGCATGAACGCGTAGTCGTCCAGATAGCCGTTCAGGCGCGCTTCACCGCCCGCCCAACTGACCGCGAGATGGCCGTCGCGCCATAAATTGTTACGAATGAAATCGATTGCTTGCTGCGCAGCATCGACCCACTCACCGCGCTCACGCAATCGACCGGCGCGCAGCAGGCCATGAATCATCAGCCCGTTCCAGCCCGTCAGGATCTTGTCATCGAGCCCGGGACGGACGCGCTGCGTACGAGTCTCGAACAAGCGCGTTTTGGCCCGCGCCAGCGAGTGTGCCGCGCCCCGCGGATCGCGTCCGAGCTGTTCAGCGACTTCAGCGAGCGGACGGCGCAAGGTGAGATGCCAGTCATGGCCCTCGAAGTTGGCGGGTTGATCGAGGCCCCACGCCGCTAGCGCCAGCGGCGCATCGGCGTCACCCACGGCGGCGGTGACGGCATCGGGCGTCCACACGTAGAAGCGCCCTTCCTCGCCCTCCGAATCGGCATCGAGCGCCGACCAGAACGCGCCCTCCGGCGCACGCATCTCGCGCAACGCCCAGGCGACCGTCTCGTCGACCACCTCGGCAAAGCGCGTGTCGTCCCACAGCACGGCCGCCTCGGCATATAGCGCGAGCAGCGGACCGTTGTCG
>CBDTZF010000281.1:0-3755 GCA_965364825.1 uncultured Rhodocyclaceae bacterium
CGCCCCGGCCGGCGGCCCGCGCCTAGCGCTGCACCCCTCACAACCCCAGCGCAGATGTGATATGTATGTCAACAGGCCCTAGAATCACGTCAATAACAGTGGAGAAAATCATGGCCATTTACGAATCTGACCACACCAAGTTCATGCGCGAGTTCCTGGAGAAGCATCCCGAGGAAGTCCAGCAGCAGAAGGAAGGCCGCGCACTGTGGTGGGACAAGCCGCAGGACCTCGACAAGCGCAAGCGTCAGCAGAGTGCGAAGGTGCCGACCACGCCGTATTACTATTACGACTGATGCTTGATCTGGCTCGACCGCGCTTGCGGTGCTGCGCCTTCACTCCTGAAGATGAAAGCGGCGCACGCGCAACCTCGTAGGGTGGGTTTCAGCGCGCCATTCCCACCCTCGAGAACACACGGCCGAATGAAGCCGGACCTGCGACTGGCAGCCATGGTGAGATGCGGACGAACCACATCGGGTAGGTTGGGCAGAGCGCAGCGAAGCCCAACATTTTCCGATCACGGAGATGTTGGGCTTCCTTCGTCTGCCCAACCTACGAACCTGATGTCCCATCTGGCTCGACGGCGCTTGCGGTGCCGCGCCGACCGCTGACGTGAGCCTCCCCGACCGCCTCGCCATCGTCGATCTCGAAACCACCGGTGCGCATCCCGTTCGCGACCGTATCACCGAGATTGCGATCGTGCGCATCGAGGCCGGGCGCGAAGTCGAACGCTGGTCGTCGCTGGTCGATCCGGGCGTGCCGATCCCGGCGATGATCCAGAATCTGATCGGTATCACCGACACCATGGTGGCCTCGGCGCCGGCGTTCGAAACGCTCGCCGACACCGTGCTGGCAATGCTCGATGACACCGTGTTCGTCGCGCACAACGCACGCTTCGACTATGGCTTCCTCAAGAGCGCGTTTGCGCGCATGTCGCGCCCGTTCGATCTGCCGGTGCTGTGTACCGTGAAGCTCTCGCGCGCCCTCTACCCAGAACATCATCGCCATGGCCTCGATGCCCTGATCGCACGCCACGGCCTGCAGTGCAGCGCGCGTCACCGAGCGATGGGTGACGCCGAAGTGCTGTGGGACTTTCTCGTGCAGGCGCAAGCCGCCCTGCCGGCCGACACCGTGGCGAATGGCGTCAAGCGTGCGATGAAGCAACCGGCCCGCCCGCCGGGATTGGCCGAGGGGGTGATCGAAAGCGTGCCCAACAGTCCGGGCGTGTATTTTTTTTACGGCGACAACGACTTGCCGCTCTACATCGGCAAGAGCAAGCGCATGCGTGGGCGAGTGATGTCGCACTTCGCGGCCGACCGCAGCAATGGCAAAGAGGCGGAACTCGCGCGGCAGATACGGCGACTCGAATGGGAGCAAACCGCGGGCGAGCTTGGCGCACTGCTGCTCGAAGCCTGTCTGGTCAAGCACCATAGCCCTTTACACAACCGCCGCTTGCGCCGCAACGACGACGTCTTCGGCCTGCGCCTGCTGCCGAGCAACAAACGCAAGGCCACGGTGCTCGAACGCGTGCCGCTGGCCGATGACGATCCGCGCGACTGGCAGGACGTGCACGGTGCGTTTCGCACGCGCAAGGAGGCCGACAATCTGTTGCGCGAACTGGCTTCACTGTATCAACTGTGTCCGCGTCGGCTCGGCCTCGAACCGGGCCGCACCGGCGCCTGCATGGCCCATCAGATGGGCCGCTGTGCAGGCGTCTGCGCAGGCAAGGAAACACCCGAGGAACATGACGCGCGCCTGAGCCTGGCGCTGGCAGGCAAGGGCATCAAACCGTGGCCGTGGGACGGCCCAGTGTGTGTGCCCGAGCATGATGTCGAATCCGGGCGCAGCGATTTTCATGTGCTTGACGCCTGGTGCTATCTGGCCACCGTGCCGGACGCAGTGGACGTGGACGGCGCGCTCGATGGCGCTGCCTATCACTTCGACATCGACATCTACCGTCTGCTGGTGCGTTGGTTCGATACGCCGGCGCATTGCGCAGCGGTGCACTGCTGCCGGGCTTGACGCACGCGGCAAGGTCGGCGCCAGGGCGGTAGAAAAGCGCTGCCTTCGAGCGTCCCCTACGGCGTGCTCGCTGTCGTTCGGGGCGGCAAAAGTCGTGGCCGCGTTGCCCGGCCGTACGAGCGGTTGTGCGAAAATTCCCGCTTTCGCGCCCACCCGCCTCACGTCATGAAAATTCTCGAATACACCGACCTCGATACCTCCCGCGTCAAGGCCAGCTATCGCAAGGTCACTGAAGCCATCGCCCGCCAGGATTTCCGCGCGGCGCAGGTCAAGAAGCTGGCCAATAGGGGTCATGGGAAGTTCTACCGGGCGAAACTGGATGACGCCAACCGGTTGTTGTTTTCACTGGTGCGCCACGGTGACGAAGTGTGCGCGCTGATGCTGGAGGTGATCGCCAACCACGCTTACGACAAGTCGCGTTTCCTGCGCGGCGCGTTAATTGATGAAAACAAAATACCCGACATTACGGCCGATGAAGCCATTCAGGAGGCGCAAACGCTGCGCTATCTTCATCCCGAGCATACGGCCATTCACCTGCTCGACAAGCCGATCTCGTTTGACGACACCCAGGAGGCGGTCTACCGGCAGCCGCCGCCCTTGGTCATCGTCGGCAGCGCCGGCAGTGGCAAGACCGCGCTGACCCTCGAAAAGCTCAAACACGCCGAAGGCGAGGTCCTTTACGTCACCCACTCCGCGTTTCTGGCGCAAAGTGCCCGCGACCTTTATTACGCCAACGGATTCGAGCACGCCGGGCAGGACGCTGTCTTTCTGTCCTACCGCGAGTTCGTCGAGTCGATCCGCGTGCCGGCCGGACGCGAGGCCGCCTGGCGTGATTTCGCGGGATGGTTTTCCCGCGTGCGGCAGAACTTCAGGGATGTCGATGCACATCAGGCGTTCGAGGAAATTCGCGGCGTGATTGCCGCCGGATCGGACGGCGTGTTGTCGCACGATGACTACCTGGCGCTGGGCGTGCGTCAGTCGATTTTTCCTGCCAAGCGGCGCGACGCGCTCTATGACTTGTTCGAAAAGTATCGCGCCTGGCTGGCCGAGGCAAAGCTCTACGACCTCAATCTGGTCGCGCACGACTGGCTCGCGCTGGCGGCGCCGCGTTACGACTTTGTGGTGATCGACGAAGTGCAGGACATCACTACCGTGCAACTCGCGCTGGTGCTCAAAACCCTGAAGAAACCGGGTCACTTTCTACTCTGCGGCGATTCCAACCAGATCGTCCATCCCAATTTCTTTTCCTGGAGCCAGGTAAAGAGTCTGTTCTGGACCGATCCGAAACTGGCCGAGCGGCAGGAATTGCGCGTACTCACGGCCAATTTCCGCAACGCCCTGGAGGCCACGCGCGTCGCCAATCAGTTGCTGAAAATCAAGCAGCGGCGCTTCGGCTCAATCGATCGTGAGAGCAATTTTCTGGTTCAGGCCGTCGGCAGCGAGGCCGGCGAGGTCGCGTTGATGCCCGACAAGGACGCCGCCAAGCGAACCCTGGATCAGAAGATTCGCCAATCCACGCGCTTCGCCGTGCTCGTCATGCGCGATGAAGACAAGGCCGAGGCGCGCAAGCACTTCGGCACGCCATTGTTGTTCTCTATCCACGAAGCCAAGGGTCTCGAGTACGAAAACATCGTGCTCTACCGCTTCATCTCCGACCACCGCGCCGAATTCAACGACATCGTCGAGGGTGTCGCCAAAGCCGATCTGGCGGTCGAGACGCTGGATTACAAACGCGC
>CBDTZF010000282.1:0-3744 GCA_965364825.1 uncultured Rhodocyclaceae bacterium
TTTCCCCTGCCGGGAACGGGTCAGGATCGCAGTTTCCGCATGTCGACCTTCCTCGATGCCGGGCAGGTGTGGGGCTCGGGCGACAAGTTTGAGCTGAGCGACCTGCGGTATAGTGCGGGTCTGGCGTTCTCGTGGAGTTCGCCCGTCGGACCGCTCAAGCTGAGCATGGGCTGGCCGCTCAACAAGGAAGATACGGACAAGACTGAACGCTTCCAGTTTCAGCTTGGCACCGTGTTCTGATGTCATCGAATTTGCATTGGAGGTGCGCGTGAAGTTATCTCATCTTGTGCTGGTCGCTGGCGCGCTGATTGCGTTGGCGTCGCCGGCGGCAAACGCCGAAACCCGCATCGGGTTCGTGAACTCGGACCGGGTCATGCGCGAATCGGCGCCGGCAGTCACGGCGCAGAAACTGCTGGAAAAAGAGTTTGCCAAGCGTGACGGCGAACTTCAGAGCATGGCCAAAGAGCTGCAGGGAATCCAGGCCGATCTCGAGAAAAACAGCCTGACCATGTCGGACGGCGACCGACGAAAGAAGGAGCGCGAGTTCGGGGATCTGAATCGTGAATTCCAGCGTCGCCAGCGGGAGTTTCGTGAAGACCTGAACCAGCGACGGAACGAGGAATTGGCTGCGGTGCTGGATCGTGCCAACAAGGCCGTGAAGAAGATCGCAGAGGCCGAAAAATACGACATCATTTTGCAGGAAGCCGTTTACGCCAGCCCCCAGATTGACCTGACTGACCGGGTGATCAAGGCGCTGGACGCAAGCAACTGATCTGACGCGGGGGCACACCAGCGTGTTTTCCCTCGGTGAGATCGTGGCACAACTCGATGGCCGGCTCATGGGTGATCCGGCCATCGTCATTCAGGGCCTCGCGCCGTTGGACAACGCGGGCCCCGGCCACATCAGCTTCTTCGCCAATCCCAAATACCGCCGCCAGTTGGACGGCACTCAAGCCTCCGCGGTGATCGTACCGTCGGAAGACTCGTGCATTCCGGGGCGTGCCTATATCGTCGTCGACGATCCCTATCTCTACTTTGCGCGCGTTGCCCGGCTGTTGCATCCGCCGCCAGCCCCTCAGCCCGGCATTCACAGTGCGGCAAGCGTTGTTCCAAGAATCCCGGCGAGCGTCGAAGTCGGCGCCAATGCGGTTGTCGAGGCCGGTGCGGAGATTGGCGAAAACGTGGTCATCGGTCCGGGGTGTGTTGTCGGTGCGGGCGCAAGGATCGGGCAGGGCACGCGGCTGTCGGCCAGCGCAGTGATTTACGCAGACTGCTGGATTGGCGATGACTGCCTGATCCACTCGGGCGCGGTGATTGGCGCAGATGGTTTTGGGTTTGCGCGAACGCCCGACCGCAAGTGGGTGAAGATTCCGCAGATTGGACGCGTCGTCATCGGCAACTGCGTCGAGATCGGTGCGAACACCACCATCGATCGCGGCACCCTCGACGACACGGTAATCGGCGATGGCGTCAAGCTCGACAACCAGATTCAGATCGGACACAACGTGCGCATCGGGGACAACACGGCCGTTGCCGGTTGTGTCGGCATCGCCGGGAGCACGCGAATCGGCCGCCGCTGCATGATCGGCGGACAGGCCGGCATCATTGGACACCTCGTGATCGCCGATGATGTGGTGATTTCCGCGGGGACGCTGGTGACCAAATCAATCCGGCAGGCAGGCGTTTACACCGCGAACTTGCCACAGCAAACACACGCCGATTGGGTCAAAAATTTCGCACATTTGAGAAAACTCAACAATATGGCTGCGAAAATTCGTGAGCTGGAACAGCGGATGAACAAGGGAGACACCGACTCATGAGCACGCTCGAAATCACCGAAATTCTCAAATATCTGCCTCATCGCTATCCTTTTCTGTTGATCGACCGGGTGGTTGAGATGGAGGAGGGCAAGCGGGTTGTTGCGCTCAAGAACGTCACAATAAACGAACCGTTTTTCCCGGGGCATTTCCCGCATCATCCGGTCATGCCGGGCGTGCTCATCGTCGAAGCGATGGCGCAGGCGGCAGCGGTGCTTTCGTTCAAGAGCATGGGGAAGGTTCCCGACGAGAGTCAGGTGGTGTATTTCGCAGGCATCGACAAGGTGCGCTTCAAGCGACCGGTGGTGCCGGGTGATCAGTTGCTGATGGAAGTCGAAATCACCGCCAGCAAGCGCAACATCTACAAGTATCGGGGCGTGGCGCGGGTCGATGGCGAGATCGCCGCCGAGGCCGAACTCATGTGCGCGCTCAAGACCCTCTGATGATCCATACGACCGCCATCGTTCATCCCGATGCCAGCCTTGATGCCGACGTCAGCGTCGGTGCCTACTCGCTGATCGGTTCGCAGGTCAAGATCGCATCCGGCACACGAATCGGCCCGCATGTCGTGATCGAAGGGGACACGACGATCGGGCACGACAACGAGATATTCCAGTTCTGCTCGATCGGCGCCATTCCGCAGGACAAGAAGCACGATGACGAACCGACCCGGCTGGAAATCGGCGACCGCAATACCATCCGCGAGTATTGCTCATTCAATCTGGGCACGGCACAGGATGTCGGTGTGACGCGTGTCGGCAACGACAACTGGATCATGGCCTATGTGCATGTGGCGCACGATTGCCAGGTCGGTAGCAATACCATATTCGCCAATAACGCGACGCTGGCTGGCCATGTGTATGTCGGCGACTGGGCGATTCTGGGCGGCTTCACCGGTGTGCACCAGTTCGCCCGGGTCGGCGCGCATTCATTCTGTGCGGTCAGTACTGTCCTGTTGCAGGATCTGCCACCCTTCGTCATGGTATCTGGCAATCCGGCGAAGCCGCATGGAATCAACAGCGAGGGGCTTCGTCGCCGTGGCTATTCGAGCGATGACATCATGAACATCAAGCGCGCCTATCGTTCGCTGTACCGCTCCGGGCTGTCGCTGGACGAAGCACGCAAAGCGATCGGCGCGCTTGCGCAAGGATGCGCCGCGCTCCAACCATTCCTGGATTTCATCGCCGCCAGCAAGCGCGGAATCGTGCGCTGATGCCGGCGCGTGTCGCCATGGTGGCGGGTGAAACGTCCGGCGATTTGCTTGCAAGCCACCTGATCCAGAGCCTCAGAGCGCATGTTCCCGACGTGGTGTGCGAAGGAATTGGCGGCCCGAAAATGGAGGCCGCTGGATTCAACGCGCTGTGGCAATGCGAGCGTCTCGCCGTGCACGGCTACGTCGATGCGCTCAAGCGTTACCGGGAATTGTCTGGGATCCGGAGGGCCTTGCTCAAGCGGCTGCTCGCCGATCCGCCCGATGTCTTCATTGGCGTCGACGCGCCGGATTTCAGCTTGTGGCTCGAGGCGCGATTGCGCGCCCGAGGCATTCCAACCATCCATTTCGTCAGCCCATCGATCTGGGCGTGGCGGGGCGGGCGAATCAAGCATATTCGCGCCGCCGTCGATCGCATGCTTTGTCTGCTGCCGTTCGAGCTTGAAATCTACGAAGCTGCGGGCGTGCCAGCAAGCTACGTCGGCCATCCGTTGGCCGACGTACTGCCGATGGCGCCCGATCGGGCCGCGGCGCGCGAGCGTTTGCAGTTGCGCGAAAGCACGCCCGTGTTCGCCTTGTTGCCGGGGAGCCGGCAGTCCGAAGTGCGCAACCTGGCGCTGCTATTCATTCGGGCGGCAGTTCGCCTGAAGGAAAAATACCCCGACGCACGCTTTCTGGTCCCGCTGGCAACGCGCGAGACGCATGAGATTTTTGATC
>CBDTZF010000283.1:0-3727 GCA_965364825.1 uncultured Rhodocyclaceae bacterium
GCGCCGCAGGACGGCCGCATTTCGCTCAACGTGAGCGGCCGCCCAGTGGATTTTCGCGTCTCCGCGCAGCCAACCATCCACGGCGAAAATATCGTCTTGCGCGTGCTCGACCGCCACAAAGGGATCGTGCCGCTCGACGGTCTGGGCCTCAGCGATGCGCAACTCGACCTGTTGAAACTGATGATTGCGCGCCCCGAAGGGCTAATCCTCGTCACCGGCCCGACCGGCAGCGGCAAGACCACCACGCTGTACTCGATCCTCAACCATATCAATGCCGAGGGTCTGAACATCATGACGCTCGAAGACCCGGTCGAGTATCCGATGGCGCAAATCCGCCAGACTGCCGTGGCCGAGAGCAGCAAACTCGATTTTGCCAACGGCGTGCGCGCCATGCTGCGCCAGGACCCGGACATCATCCTGGTCGGTGAAGTGCGCGACAAAGACACCGCCCACATGGCCTTTCGCGCCGCGATGACCGGCCACCAGGTGTATTCGACGCTACACACAAACTCGGCGATTGGCGCCATTCCGCGCCTGTTCGACCTGAGCATCACCGCCGAAACGATGACCGGCAACATCATCGGTGTGGTCGCCCAACGCCTGGTGCGCAAGCTGTGCCCGCACTGCAAGGAGGCCTACACGCCGGAAGGCTGGGAAGCGCGCCTGCTCGGGCTGCCGCCGGAGCGTGCCGCACCGACGCTGTACCGCGCCGTCGGCTGCCCGAAATGCGAGTTCCAGGGCTATCGCGGGCGCACCGCGATCATGGAGTTGATGCGCATGGACAGCGACATGGACGAGCTGATCGGCCGCCGCGCCAGCCAGCGCGAAATCCGCAACGCCGCACGCGCCAAAGGTTTTCGCTCACTGGCCGAAGACGGCGTGCGCCGCGTGCAGGATGGCATGACCTCACTCGAGGAACTGGCGCGCGTAGTCGACCTGACCGAGCGGATGGCTGAACCTGGAAACCGCAGTTGAGCGCTGGCCGGCATTGGTAAGTTATTGTGGAAATTGACGATTTCGCCTTCGGCAAGCATCTCCCATTGGGTGACAACGCTACACGCCCGTTTCCAGGGTTAACCCAATGGTGATGTTCGCCTACAAAGCGGTCACGCCCGAAGGCCGCCAGGTGCGCGGCGAGATGGACGCGGTGAACCTGGTCGACCTGGAAATGCGCCTCAAGCGCATGGACATGGATTTCATCAACGGCCGGCTGCTGAAGGGTCACGGCGCGTGGGGCAAGCAGCGCATTCCGCGCCGCGAGCTGATCAATTTCTGTTTTCATCTCGAACAACTCACCCGCGCCGGCGTGCCGATTCTCGACGGCCTCACTGACCTGCGCGACTCGACCGAGCACGGCCGCTTTCGCGAGATCGTTGCCGGGATGGTGGAGAGCATCGAGGGCGGGCGCAACCTGTCTGACGCCGCCGAGGCCTACCCACAGGTCTTCGATCCGGTGTTCTGCAATCTGCTGCGCGCAGGCGAAACCTCCGGCAATCTGTCGCACGTGCTCAACCAGATCAGTGACAACCTCAAGCGCGACGACGAACTGGCCGCCTTCGCGCGCAAGATCGTCATCTATCCGGCCATCGTCAGCCTCATCATCGTCGCCGCGGTCACGGTGGCGCTGCTCTATCTGGTACCGCAGCTCGACAGCCTGTTCCGCCTCGCCGGCCAGCAATTGCCGTGGTCGACACGCGCACTCATCACCACCTCGCGCCTGCTGACCGATTACTGGTGGCTGCTGCTCACGCTGATCGTGGTCGCTGTCGGCGGCGCTCAGACAGCCATCAACACCCAGCCGGCCGCGCGCCGGCTGTGGGACGGCTTTCTGCTCGGCCTGCCGCTGCTCGGCGACATTCGCCGCAAGATCATTCTGGCGCGCTTTGCCAGCCTGTTCGCGATGATGTACGGCGCCGGCATTCCCATCGTCAACGCGCTCGAATCGGCCGAACACATCGCCGGCAACACGCTCATCGCCGACGGCCTGCGACGCGTGCGCGAACGCATCGCCGAAGGGCGCAACGTCTCCGCCGCCTTCGCCTCGGTGCCGCTGTTCCCGCCGCTGGTGGTGCGCATGCTGCGCGTCGGCGAAAACACCGGCGCGCTCGACGCGGCGCTCGCCAATGTGAGCTATTTTTACGATCGCGACGTGCGCGAATCGGTCGACCGGCTGCAGGCAGTGATCGAACCGCTGCTGATGGTCGTGCTCGGCGCCATCCTGCTCGGCATCACGCTGTCGGTGCTCGGGCCGGTGTACGACATCATCACGCAACTGCCGATCTGATTTTCATGCCGACGCGCCACCTCCTCTACCTCGACGCCAACAGCATGCGCTGCTTCCTGTGGAACAAGGGGCGGGTGAGTGCGCACGGGCAGTTTTCCGCGACTGACGAAGGCATCGCCGGTTTCTCCCGTCACGTGCAGCAACATTCGGGCGATTTGTACACGATGCTGGTCGACCTCGTCGAAGAAGGCTTCCATTACGAAACGCTGCCCTTCGTGCGCGGCTCCGACCGCGCGGCGATGATCGAACGCAAGCGCGGCCAGGCCTTCTTCGGCTCGCCGCTGAGTGGCGCGCTGTCACTCGGGCGCGCGCCGGACGGACGGCGCGACGAGCGCTTCCTGTTCGTCGCACTCACCCGCCACGCGGTGGTCGAACCCTGGCTGCAGGCTTTACGCGCGGCGAACGCGCCGCTGACCGGCATCCACTCGCCGGCACTCCTGTTCGACCGCCTGGCGCAACGCCTCGGCGGCGATGTATCGCGCGCTCTGGTGGTCAGCCTCGCGCCGAGCGGTATGCGCCAGACCTTCTTCCACGGCGGGCGCTTGCGCTTCAGCCGCCTGTCGGCCGGCCTGCATCAGCCGGGGCCGCAACTCAACGCGCAGTGCTCGGCCGAGATCCTCAAGACGCATTCATATCTCGTCGGCCAGCGGCTGATTCCGCGCGGCACACGCCTGCCGGTATTCATGCTCTTCGACGAGGCGGACTATGCCGCACTGCGCCCCGCCCTCGCCGCGCTCGACGAACTGGAATTTCACCCTGCGCCGCTGAACACGCTCGCGACCAGGATCGGTCTGCGCGGAAGAACCATCGGCTCTAGCGCGCTGCCGCTGCTGTTGCACTGGATGGCGCGCGAATCGGGCCTGCTGCAGCTCGCGCCGGCCAGCGAACGTCGCTATTACCGCGTCTGGCAGGCACGTCAGGCGATCAACGCCGCGGGCGTACTGGTGCTGGCGGGCACCCTGCTGTTCGCCGGCAAACTGTATTTTGACGCCGCTCAGCTCAAGGATCGTATCGACTTTCTGCAAACTCGCGCAGCGACGCAAAATGCCCAACTGCGCATGCTGCTCGACGCCCGCCCCGAGTTGCCGGTGCCTCTCGGCGCGTTGCAGCCCGCCATGCATACGCTCGAAACCCTGCGTGCGCAAAGCACCTCGCCACGCCCGTGGCTGACCCATCTCTCAGCGGCGCTCGAGGCCAATCCCGACATCGCGCTGCTGAGCGTCAGTTGGCGCCTCGCCGAGGCCACCGTGGAGACACCCGCCGCCATTGTCGGCGAAGCACACCTGGCCTTGCCGGCCGAACTCGCCAACGACCGGCGATCGCAGATCGAAGCGGCGCAAGGCTTTGTTGCCGACCTCGGCCGTCCGCCGGGGCGCGACGCGCGCATGACGCGCATGCCGGTCGATATCGAATCCGATCAGGTCTTCAGCAGTTCGAGCGACA
>CBDTZF010000284.1:0-3721 GCA_965364825.1 uncultured Rhodocyclaceae bacterium
GGGCGAGCATGGTGGGGCGCCTGATGAAGGCGGGCCACGACTGCGTCGTGCATGACACGCAGCCCGATGCGATCGCCGCGTTGTGCGCGCAAGGTGCCGTCGGCGCGGCCTCGTTCGCCGAGCTGGCGTCCAGCATGACCCGGCCGCGAGCGGTATGGCTGATGGTGCCCGCGGGCGCGGTCGACGCCGTGCTCGAGCAGCTGACGCCGCACCTGGATTCGGGCGACATCGTGGTCGACGGCGGCAATTCGTATTACCGCGACGACGTTCGACGCGCACAGCAGCTTGCCGCCGCGGACCTGCACCATGTCGATGTCGGTACCAGCGGTGGCGTGGCCGGCGCGGAGCGCGGCTACTGCCTGATGATCGGCGGCGAAAAGCCCATAGTCGAACACCTGACGCCGATCTTCTCGGCGCTGGCGCCGGGCGTCGGGACGGCACCACGCACGCCCGGGCGCAGCGGCGCGAACGCACCGGCTGAAGAGGGCTTCCTGCATTGCGGCCCGTCGGGTGCGGGCCACTTCGTCAAGATGGTCCACAACGGCATCGAGTACGGCATCATGGCGGCCTATGCCGAAGGCCTGAATGTTCTGCGCAACGCCAACGTCGGCCAGCAAGAACACGCCAGCGATGCGGAAACCACGCCGCTGCGCGACCCCGAGTTCTACCGCTACGAGATGAACCTGCCCGAGATTGCCGAGGTCTGGCGCCGCGGCAGCGTGATCGGCTCGTGGCTGCTCGACCTCACCGCCGGTGCGCTGCTGCAGGACCCGCAACTCGAAGCCTTCGACGGCCGCGTGTCGGATTCGGGCGAGGGCCGCTGGACCCTCCAGGCGGCGATCGACGAGGCAGTGCCGACGCCGGTGCTCAGCGCGGCCCTGTACGAGCGCTTCGCGTCGCGCGGCGAGGCGGGCTTTGCCAACCAGGTGCTGTCGGCGATGCGCCACGCCTTCGGCGGCCACCTCGAGAAGCCCCCCGAGGACACACGATGAATGCCACCGCAGAAACTGCAGAGCGGCCGCAATCCGACGCCCTGGTGATTTTCGGCTTCAGTGGCGACCTCGCGAGCAAAAAGATCTTTCCCGCGCTGTACGCGATGGTGAAGAAGGGCCACCTGACGGTGCCGGTGATTGGTGTCGCGTCGTCGAAGTGGGGCGTCGACGAATGGCACGCCCACGTGCGCGACAGCCTGTTGCACGAGGGGGATGCAGGCGGCATCGACGACGACGCCGCGTTCGAGCGTCTGATGGCGCTGCTGAACTACGTCAGCGGCGACTACAACGACGCCGCCACGTTCACCGCATTGAAAGCCGCGCTCGATGGCGCGCAGCGGCCGGCGTTTTACCTCGCCATTCCGCCGTCGCTGTTCGCCACCGTGATCCAGAGCCTGGGCCGCGCGGGCCTGGCGCAGGATGCGCGCGTCATCGTCGAGAAACCCTTCGGCCGCGACCTCGCGTCGGCGCGCGAGCTGAATGCGGTGACCCAGGCGGTGTTCCCCGAGTCGTCGATCTTCCGCATCGACCACTACCTGGGGAAGGAGGCGATCATGAACATTCTCTACTTCCGCTTCGCGAACTCGTTTCTCGAACCGGTGTGGAATCGCCACCACATCGCCAGTGTGCAGGTGACGCTGGCCGAGGACTTCGGTGTCGGCGCGCGCGGCGCCTTCTACGAAAGCGCCGGCTGCCTGCGCGACGTGATTGAGAACCACCTGTTCCAGGTGATCGCGCTGCTGGCGATGGAGCCGCCGGCATTCCAGAGCTTCGAGGCCGTGCACAGCGCCAAGGCCGGCGTGCTGCGCGCGATGCTGCCGCTCAAGCCCGCCGACCTGGTGCGCGGCCAGTACATCGGCTACCGCGATGAAAAGGGGGTGGCCAACGATTCCGATGTCGAAACCTTCTGCGCGCTGCGCCTGTTCATCAACTCGTGGCGCTGGGCCGGTGTGCCCTGGTACCTGCGCGCCGGCAAGCGGCTGCCGCGTTCGGTGGTCGAAGTCCAGGTGCAGATGCAGCCACCGCCACAGCGCTTGTTCGACGATTCCGGGCCGGCCGGTGGCCGCGCCAACTACTTCCGCTTCCGTCTGCAGCCCCAGGCCAGCATCGCGCTGGCAGCGCGCGTCAAGCGCCCGGGCAGGGCGTTCGTCGGCGTTCAGCGCGAGCTGTATCTCGGCGACGACGAACCGAGCACGATGTCGACCTACGAACGCCTGCTCGGCGACGCGATGGCCGGCGACGCTGCGCTGTTCACCCACGAGGACGCGGTGATGGCGGCCTGGGCGGTGGTCGAGCCGGTCCTGACCGCGCATGGCGCAGCACTGCCGTACGAACCCGGCAGCTGGGGGCCGGCCGAGGCCGACGCGCTCATGGCCGACGACGGCGGCTGGCACGAACCGGTGGCCGACGCACCGACGCAGAACGGCCGGGCGGTACTGAGATGACAGCCGACGTGGTCTTCCTGCTCGACGTCGACAACACCTTGCTCGACGGCGACCGCATCGTCGACGATCTGCACGACCATCTGGAGAGAGTGTTCGGCGTCGCCTGCGCGCAGCGCTACTGGGCGATCTTCAACGCAATGCGCGAAGAGCTCGGCTATGTCGACTACCTGGGCGCCTTGCAGCGCTACCGGCTCGACGTCGAACAGGGCAGCGTCGACGAGCAGCGCCTGCTGCTGATGTCGTCATTTCTCATCGACTACCCGTTCGCTGATCGACTGTATCCGCGCGCGCTGGAGGTCATCAGGCACCTGGACCATTTCGGCCCGACGGTGATCCTGACCGATGGCGACGTCGTGTTCCAGCCGCGCAAATTGCAGCGCTCGGGCCTGTGGGACGCTGTGGAGGGTCGTGCGCTGGTCTACGTGCACAAGGAAAAAGTGCTGGACGCTGTGCACCGTCACTACCCGGCCCGTCACTACGTGATGGTCGACGACAAGCTGCGCATCCTGGCGGCCATGAAGGCCATCTGGCAGGAGCGGCTCACCACCGTCTTCCCGCGCCAGGGCCACTACGCACTGGACCCGGCGGTGGTCGCTGCCCAACCGGCCGCCGACTTCACGATCGAACATATCGGCGAGCTCGCCGATCTCGATTTCTCGCCATTGATCAAGCAGTCTGTCGACAAGGCTCGCGCGACCCAGGAGACATGATGAACGCCAACACCAAGAAACTGCACGACCTGGGCCAGAGCCTGTGGGTCGACAACATCAGCCGCGAAATGCTCGTGACGGGCACGCTGGCGCGCTACATCGCCGACTGTTCCGTGACCGGGCTGACGTCGAACCCGACGATCTTCGAACACGCGATCGGCCACGGCAGCTTCTACGACGAAGCGATAACGCGGCTGGCGCGGCGCGGCGAACCCGCAGAGGAACTGTTCTTCGCGCTGGCGCTGGAGGATCTGACCACGGCGGCCGGTTTGTTCCGCCCGGTCTTCGAAGCCACCGATGGGCTCGACGGCTGGGTCTCGCTCGAAGTGTCACCGCTGCTGGCCGACAACGCGGCCGGCACCATCCACGCTGCGGCCCTGCTGCATGCGGCGGCGGACCGGCCAAACCTCTTCATCAAGATCCCGGGCACCGCAGCGGGCGCCGAAGCCATCGAAGAATCGATCTTCGGCGGCGTGCCGGTCAACGTGACCCTGCTGTTCTCGCGAGCGCAGTACCTGGCGGCGGCCGAGGCTTACCTGCGCGGCATCGAACGCCGCATCGAGGCGGGCCTGGA
>CBDTZF010000285.1:0-3710 GCA_965364825.1 uncultured Rhodocyclaceae bacterium
GCACCCAGCTTGTAGCCATGACGAATGGCGCGGCGGATGATCCGGCGCAGCACGTAACCGCGCCCCTCGTTGCCCGGAATGATCCCGTCCGCCACCAGAAACCCGCAGGCGCGGATGTGATCGGCAATCACCTTGAGCGACGGACTATCCATGTCCTTCTCGCCCAGCGCACGCGCCGCGGCGGCGATGAGGTTCTGGAACAGGTCGATCTCATAGTTCGAATGCACGCCCTGCAACACCGCCGCGATGCGCTCCAGCCCCATGCCGGTATCGACCGACGGCTTGGGCAGCGGGTGCATCGTGCCCTGCTCGTCACGGTTGTACTGCATGAAGACGTTGTTCCAGATTTCGATGTAGCGGTCGCCGTCTTCGTCCGGACTCCCCGGTGGCCCGCCCGGAATCTCCGGGCCATGGTCGAAGAAGATTTCGCTGCACGGGCCACAGGGGCCGGTGTCGCCCATCATCCAGAAGTTGTCGGAAGCGTAGCGCCCGCCCTTGTTGTCGCCGATGCGAATGATGCGCTCGGCGGGAACCCCCACCTCGTTGGACCAGATGTCGAAGGCTTCCTCGTCTTCGGCGTACACCGTGATCCACAGCTTGTCGGCTGGCAGACCAAACTTGTCAGTCAGCAATTCCCATGCGTACAAAATGGCATCGCGTTTGAAGTAGTCACCAAAGCTGAAATTGCCCAGCATCTCAAAGAAGGTGTGATGCCGCGCGGTGTAACCGACGTTTTCCAGATCGTTGTGCTTGCCGCCGGCCCGAACGCACTTCTGCGACGTGGTCGCGCGAACGTACGGCCGCTTGTCGAAGCCAAGGAAAACATCCTTGAACTGGTTCATGCCCGCGTTGGTAAACAACAGGGTCGGATCTTCGTGCGGCACCAGCGAACTGGAGGCGACGATTTCATGCCCTTTGGAGCGGAAAAATTCGAGGAAAGTACGGCGGATCTGGGCGCTTTTCATGGGCTGGGCTTTCAACGGATGGCGGCCAAAGCCGCTGCAAATTCAAAGCCTTCAGTCTAGCATGACGCCGCACGCGTCCAGGCCGGCTTCCGAGTGCGGAAGCCGGCCTGGAGCGGGTTTCACGGCCAGTTCAGAATGACCGAAATGCGCGGATCGGGGTCGACATACACACGCCGCGGCCCGGGTGCGTGGCGGACGACCGGACGGTAGTCTCTGTAGCCGTAGGAATGGGCTTCGCGATGTCCGCGATGACGCGCGGAACGCCACCGTTGGTTGTCGTGTCGCTCGCGGTAGATACGCCGATCCTGCCGCTCGATTTCGCGATAGATGCGTTTTGCCTCATGGCGGTTCACCCGACCGTCGGCGCGTGCGTGACGCTGCATGCGATCGATACGATCCTGCCCGCGCCACAGCTTGCGTGCCTCGTGACGGTTCAGGTCACCCGAGCGGATGCCGCGTTCGATCCGATGCTGCTGGCGATCCTGCCGTGCTTCCCAACGCTCACCGCCACCGCGCTCTGCCATTGCCGTCGGCGCTGTGAAAGAGCAGGCGGCGACCAGCGCGCAAAATGAGATCAGCCTTTTCATGGTCTAACTCCTTGTTGTGTTGTGTGAATGGTGCCCACACCTGCAACAACGCCGGCCGCATGTAAAGCGTTCACTCACAGGTTGTAAGCACAGGTAAGCAGGCGCCGCGCAATTCCGCTGCTGCACCGCTACAATCGTGGCTTTCCTCAACACCCTGAAGGCGCCAACATGGGACACCGTATCTCCAAGGTTTACACGCGCACCGGCGACGCCGGAACCACCGGCCTCGGCGACGGCAACCGCGTCTCCAAGGACAGCCTGCGCATCCACTCGCTCGGTGACATCGACGAATTGAACGCCTGCGTCGGCCTGCTGCTCAACGAAACCCTGCCTGACGACGTACGCGCTTTTGTGGTCGACGTGCAACACGATCTGTTCGATCTGGGCGGCGAAGTGTGCATTCCAGGCATGAGCATGATTTCCGAGAAACAGGTGAAGAAACTCGAAACCGCCCTGGATGGCTGGAACGAATCGCTCTCCCCACTCAAGGACTTCATCCTTCCCGGCGGCTCCCGCGCCGCCGCCCAGGCTCACCTTTGCCGAACCGTCTGCCGCCGCGCCGAACGCATACTCGTCGGACTGGCGCAGGAAGAAGCCGTGAACGACGGTCCGCGGCAATACCTCAACCGGCTCTCGGACCTGTTGTTCGTGCTTGGCCGGCATCTGAACAAGGTCGACGGGCATGGCGACGTGCTGTGGCAGAAGGGCAAGAACGCGTAACAACAAAGCGGCGCGGGCCCAAAGCACGTGCTCGCGCCGACTTGTTGAGATGCACCCCCAAACCCCGTAACGCCGTAATTTGTCACGATCTGCGCGCGAACTCGCGCCGCACATGGCACAAGAGCGCCACAAATGACGTAGGGCCCCCCGCCTGCGCAACTATCCTTTCAGCGTGCGCGTTCCAGACCGACCGGAACGCATTGGCCTGAATCGAGGTGTGTTGTGAAGCGACAAAACAAGAAACGAATGGCGCTGGGAATTGCTGCAGGCACGGGCCTGATCATTCCATTAAGTGTCGCGATGGTGTTGTATTTGCTGCACGACGATGCCCCTGTGCGCGACGACACCGCCTCAATTCCCGGCGCGTCGGCATCGGCACCTTCGGGTGCGAAAACGCTGGACGCCGCTGGCGACTCGATCATGCTCGATGCCTCCGGCGCCCCCTTGATGCTTGCGCAGGCGTCCGATGCCGGCCGCTTCGCGCCGCTTGGCGGCGGCACCGATGATACCGAGGCAGAAAACATGAATGCCGCGTCCGACGGTTCAATCACGCCAAGCCAGGCGCGCAACCGGCCAAACCGCGCAGCGCGTGCGGGACGCCTTTCGCGGGGGTCAAGCGGAAGTGCGCTTGCGGCCGCCGGGCGCAGCAATGGCAGCTCACACGGCAGCAGTGCAACCGGAACAAGCGGCGCTGGCAGTGCAGGAGCTTCGGGGGCTTCGGGCAGCCCGGCCGCCAATGGCCAGTCCGGCGATAGTGGCCAGTCCGGCAGCGGCGGCGGATCAGGCGGTGATGGTACGGGCGGCGGCAACGGTGGCAGCCCGGCTGACACGCCGCTGACCAACAACGATACTCCGTCAGTCAATGACAACCCCGCAGCAGGCACGCACGATGCACCGACCACCGGCGACGTCGCGGAAAACACGCCGCCGGCTCAAGGCGGTCAGTCTGGCACTACGCCAAATGCCAACACACCGGTAGCAACTCCGGCGGGGCTACCCAATGGCGGTGGCGCGCCCGACGGAACGGAGCCGGTCGCGGTGGTGGAGCCAGCGCCCCCGCAGAGTCCAATCGGGAATCCTCAAGGACTCCCGCCAACTCTGTTTGCGCCCGTTGCGGCGCAACCTGCTCAGACCGTGCCGGAACCCGGTGCGCTCGGGCTCCTTGTCACTGCATTGGTCGGTCTCGGCCTTAGCCGCCTAACCTCCAACCGCAGTCAGTAACAGCACGGTCGCGGGTGCGCGATGGCATAGGGTTCGTCGCGCACCCTTCAGCAACCAGCCACCACTGCAGGATGGCAAAGGCGCGCTGATACGAGAACAACGTCTCCGCGTCGAGGCGCGGAACCTCGACATTGATATGTACGCCACATGTAGCCACCAGAGACTCTTCGGTGCCGACCGATCCGCCTGTCGCCGCGCGGCGACCTCGCTGAGCGGA
>CBDTZF010000286.1:0-3678 GCA_965364825.1 uncultured Rhodocyclaceae bacterium
CGCGGCCGGATCGGTTTGGCGACGAAATCGTCGACGCCGTGTTCAAACGCTTCGATCAGCCGCTCTTCGTCCTTGAGTTCGGTCAGCAGCAGAATATAGATCGACCGTCCGATGCGCGTCTGGCGCAGCACGCGGGTCAACTCCAGCCCACCCATCTGAGTCATGGCGGCATCGACCAGCATCATCTGCGGCTGTACTTCAAGCGCGAGTTCCATGCCGTCGCGGCCACTGTCCGATTCGAACACCTCGTGGCCGGCACGTTCCAGCAAGCCCCGCATCACCTCGCGCAGTTCCGCGCTCTCGTCGACGATCAGCACGCGCATCGAAGCGGCGCCCTTGGGGCGGGCAATCGCCTTGACTTCAGCCTCGCCACCCATTTTCGTCACCGGGCTGGCCGGGGGGGCGCATTGCGCCGCCGCGTCGGCACCAACCAGTTCGGCAAGTGGCGGCACATGCTGGGTCGTCACATGCAGCAATCGGCCCCACTCACCCCATGCGGTAATGACCGCGTCACACACCGGCGCAAGCGTGCTCTCATCGAGATCGAACAACGCTCCACGCGCGTACAGCACCTGCGCCAGCTCGCCGCGATCATGCGTCTCGGCCTGGCACAGCGCGCGCAAGGCGTCGGCAATATGCAGCACCCGCAGCACATGCAGCGCACGATTGTCATCGTCGTTCGAGACACGCTCAGGCACTTCGAAATCACGTGCCGCGACACAAAACATGTCCGGCAGACCCCAGTCGGTCAGCATCGCGGTGGTCAGTTCGCGGTGGTCCATCGCAAATGCCGCGCGCTCCAGCGAAACAAGGCCCTGTTCGGGCGAAGCGCGGGCGGTCAGCAGCACGTCACTGTATTCGGGCGGGTAAAGCGTGGCCAGCGCGAGTTCGCCCACCTGGCACAGTAGCCCGAGGCAGAACATTTCATCCGCCGCGGCGCATCGCACCCGCTTGGCCAGCGCCTGCGCCGCCAACGCCATGAGCAATGCGCCCGACCAGTAACGCTCGTAATCGAAGGCATCGCAACCGCCACTGCGGTAGTTGGAGAGCAGCGAGAAGCCGAGCGCCATGTTGCGCACTGCGGGCAGGCCAAGAACGATCAGCGCCTCCTGCACCGAGGCGATCGGTCGCCCCGCGCCCATCGCCGCGCCGTTGGCCCCCTTGATCAGCCGACCGACGAAGGCCGGATCAGTCTTGATCACGCGGGACAGTTCGGCGAGCGACATGTCGTCCTTGCGCGTCAGGCGGATAATCGCCAGCGCTACGCCCTTGGGCGAAGGTAAATCACCCGAGGTTTTAAGCTTTTCGAAGGTATTGACGTCGATTGGCGACATGCGGTCCGGGTCATTTTTACGCACAAGTATCATCAGCGTCTTGTGTTCGCAATAACCACTAACGGGCGCGCGCGCAGGAAACTTGAGCCTTGCGTTCGCGCCGCCGCGCGGTGTCGCACGCCAGCCTGCATTGGCGGCTGAAACGCCTGTTAGAATGCGGCTTGCAAGGAGTCATACATGAAGTTCTGTTCAGCTTGCGGCGGCACCGTCAGTTTGCGCATTCCGGAAGGCGATACGCAACAGCGCCATGTGTGCAACGCCTGCGGAGAGATCCACTACCTCAATCCCAAGCTGGTGGTGGGCGCCATTCCGGAATGGGGCGATCAGGTACTGTTGTGCCGACGCGCCATCGAACCGCGCTATGGCAAATGGACGCTCCCTGCCGGCTTCATGGAAAACGGTGAAACCACGGCCAATGCGGCGGCGCGCGAAACCCTCGAAGAAGCCTGCGCGCGCATCGAAGTCGGCGCCGCCTACGCGATGGTCAACCTTCAGCGCATCAGCCAGGTGCATCTGTTCTACCGCGCGCGGCTGATCTCACCCGATTTTTCCGCCGGCGACGAATCACTCGAAGTCGCGCTGTTCGACGAAGCCGACATCCCCTGGTCGGAGATGGCGTTTCGCTCGGGCGTATTTGCACTCGAACGATTTTTCGAAGATCGACGCAAGAACCAGTTTTCGTTCCATACTCAGGATATCGATATACCGTTATCGCCCGCGCAGCGCGGAACCTAACGACGTTAACTTCGATCAAAGCCTTGTCGGCCGTCGGTTCTGAACAACGTCTGTGTCAGCGCGGGTCACACAGGAGGATGTTCGGATCATGCACATATCAGACCCACTTGTCTCCGCGAGCGTCGGCACCAGGCACCGCAAGCCCTGGATACTCACGCTCGATAGCAATGGACGGCCACATCGCTGGGTGAACTGGCAGGCCGCCTGCATTTACCATGCGCGCGACATGGTGGCGTGGTCAACCGGCGACCAGGCCTTCCTGATTTTCGGCGGGCGCTGCCGACTCACCGGCGAGCGCTCCTCGATCTGCAGCCAAAGCATCATCGCCATCAAGGGACGCGCCCTGCGTCCGGCGGCGTTCCGTCAGGTGCCGCCGCTGAACAATCGCGAACTGTTTCACCGCGACCGCCACACCTGCGCCTATTGCGGTTGCACCCAGGACGGCGCGCGACTGACGCGGGACCATATTCAACCGGTGTCGCGCGGCGGGAAGGATCGCTGGATGAACGTGGTGACCGCGTGCCGAAACTGCAACCAACGCAAGGACAATCGCCGCCCTGAAGAGGCGAACATGACGCTGCTCTACGCGCCTTACGTGCCCAACAAGGCCGAGTATCTGATCCTGTCGAACCGCAACATTCTCGCCGACCAGATGGATTTCCTGCTCCAGCATCTGCCGCAAAAGAGCCGCGTGCGCGATCTGCAATCCTGATCAGGTGTCGGCGGTCGCGTTCCTGCTTTCGCTCTGGCGCTTGTGGCCTTCCGGCGACGCGTCAATCAGCGCAATCACCGTCCATCCCGCCTTGGGCACGAGTGGAGCGTCCACGGTAAAGACTTCCACCCGTCCTTTGCTATCGACGCCAAAGAGCGGCGTGGCGCGTTCGCCATACTTTTCGGTGAAGTTCTCGAAGTTGAAGGTTTCGCTGATGTTGGTGCTGCGAACCTCGGCGCCACGCGCGAGGCGGCGCGACATATCGACAAAATTGGCCCGATCGCCAAACGCCCACATACCCCCCACGGCCACGCTCTTGCGCCCCTTCTCGATTGGGCTGACGCGCAGCGCAAACGAACGCTTGGGGCCGAAGTAGGATTTGAAGCGGGTGCACGCCAGCTCATTGAGGTGCTCGTCGGCAGTCAGCGCCAGCACACGGCCGAGGCCGGAGGTATCAAGATAGTTTTCGGCATGTTCCGATAGCGGATTGCCGTAGTAAGTCTTCAGCCCCGCCATGCGCGCGCGGCTGACGTTGTCCCACAGCGTATCGGTGAGTCGCACCGCCACATCCTGCTGGGTCAGCGCCCGCGCGATCGCGCGCGCCAGCGGATTCGCGCCAACCATCAGGAAACCGCCCGATCCGGGCTCAGCCACTTTGAGGAATCGCGCCAGCGGCGCCGCGGTGAAGCTTTGCAGCACCACCGTACCGATGATGACGACGAAGGTCAGTGGCACAAGCATTACCGCTTCATCAAAACCACGGGCTTCCAGCTGCAATGAAAACAAGGCCACCACCGCGGCAGCCACGATACCGCGCGGCGCGATCCAGGCCAGCAAGGCACGCTCGCGCCAACTCAGGGACGATCCGCGCGTGACGAAGGCGACTTCGAGCGGGCG
>CBDTZF010000287.1:0-3660 GCA_965364825.1 uncultured Rhodocyclaceae bacterium
CGAGGGTCGACGAAGGTGGTTTCGATGCCGAAGCGGGGCAAGGTGTAAGCGAGCAGATTGCGCGAACCGCCGTACAGCGTGCGCGAAGCGACGATATGTCCGCCTGCGCCCATGAGCGTGGCAATGGCCAGATGCAGGGCCGCCTGGCGGCTGGCGGTGGCAATGGCGCCGACGCCGGCGTCGAGCGCGGCAATGCGCTCTTCAAGCACCGCGTTGGTCGGGTTTGAGATGCTCGAAACCACATGGCCGGGGCGTTCGAGATTGAAGCGTGACGCGGCCTGCTCGGCATCGGCAAGGACGTAACTGGTCGTGAAGTGAATCGGCACCGCACGGGCGCCATGGTCGCTGTCCGGACTCTGTCCCGCGTGCAGACTGAGGGTTGCCGGGCCGAAGAGGGGGCGATAGGTCATGGCGGTGGCGGGGAAGGCGTGCCGATCAGGCCGGTTCGGGCGGGTCGACCAGATTTTCGATATAGGCGATGCGGTCTTTGAGCGCCAGCTTGCGTTTCTTCAAGCGGCGCAACATCAGTTGGTCGCTTGGCGGCTGGGTCGATAGCTGATCGATTGCCACATCCAGATCACGATGTTCCGCCTTGACGCTCGCCAACGCTTCGAGCCACTCGGCTGATTCGTTAAATTCGTCGTGCATGGATACGCAACAACCTCAAGCCGTCGCCCGGGGGGCCGTGAACTAAATTGAACCGCCGTTATGGTATGCGGCGACACAGTGAAAGACAAATGGCCGCCCTTGATGCGGCGCTGCACAACCCCATATATGTCTTGACAGCCCCCGGCGACGGGCGGCACATATCAGGAGGCTCATCATGCAAGTCGTGTGCAATAACCCGGTGCTCTATGTGGTGGATTTTCCAGGCTTCGACGCGCTCGAGGTGATCGATAAACGGTTGGGCAAGGGCGCGGTGATCCGCGCAGCCACGGCGGCGCGTTTTCGCACCGCGTTGGCCAAGCTGTCCGCTTCGGAGGAGTTGAGCGATTTCGACGATTTGATCGCGGACTACCTGTGCCTGTTCAATCAGCCCGCTGTATATCACTGAAAAGCGCGTCTGAAATAGTGGAACGCGGGCAGCGCGCTTGCCGCTGCCCCGCGCGCTGGCCTACCATGGGCACCCATGATGCGTGAGCATGTGAGTTGCCGTGAGCAAGGCTTTTACCAAGGAATCCGACAGCGACGATGACGCGCCGGATCTGCCGCCCGGGCCTCCGCCCGGCGGACCGATCTACATGACGCGGCGCGGCTGGACCCAGCTCAAACGCGAGCTGGACTTTCTGGTGCGTGACGAGCGCCCCAAGCTGGTCGAAGTCGTGGCCTGGGCCGCCGGCAATGGCGACCGTTCCGAGAACGGCGACTACATCTACGGAAAAAAACGGTTGCGCGAAATCGATCGGCGCATCCGCTTTTTGATCAAACGCCTCGAGAACGCGAGCATCGTTGATCCGGCCGAGCAGCAATCGCTCGACCGCGTATTCTTTGGCGCCACCGTCGTGATCACTGACGACGCGGGCGAGACGGAACAAACCTACCAGATCGTCGGTGTCGACGAGGCCGATGCCGCCGAAGGGCGCATCAGCTGGATCTCGCCCCTCGCCACGGCCTTGATCAAGGCGCAGGACGGTGATGTCGTGACCTTCATGAGCCCTTCCGGGCCGCGCGAAATCGAAATTCTCGAAATACGCTACGTGTAACGCCGATACCGCTGTGTCCATGGAACTGGGCGCCGTCGCTGCTGTCTGTTCGTCGTAGGTGCTGACTCGCTGCACCGCAACAATTGCGCTATCATTCCATATGAATTGATGACTTCCATGCGGGCAATCGGAGGGTTTCGACGATGAACGACAAGACTAATGTGGCGCACCAATACCCCGTCGGCGACATATCGCCGGAACGCTGTGGCCGCTTTGCCACCCACACCATGGATCGTACCTTCAAGGCGAATCTGGCGCGCTGGACATTCGGCATTACACCGGCGGGCCTGAGCAATATCTGGTTCGACTGGATGTCGCATCTTTCGATTTCGCCGGGCAAACAAATCGAACTGGCCGAAAAGGCGGCGCGCAAAAGCGCCCGCTTCGCCCGTTACGCCGGACATCTTGCGCTACGTCCCGATACGCCGGCCTGCATCGAGCCGCTGCCCGGCGACCGGCGCTTTTCCCATCCCGGCTGGCAGCAATGGCCATACAACCTGATGTATCAGAGCTTCTTGCTCAATCAGCAATGGTGGTATTGCGCGACCACGAACATTGACGGCCTGAGTCCTGCAACTGAAGAAGTGCTGTTCTTTACCGCGCGGCAGTTGCTCGACCGCATGGCGCCCTCCAACTTTCCCTGGCTGAATCCCGAAGTGGCGCAGGCGACGCTCGCCTCGGGCGGGATGAATCTGTTGCAAGGGTGGCAGAACCTCGTCGAAGATCAGGAGCGCACGGCGACCGGGCGCAAGCCGTTGGGTGTCGATGCCTATGAGGTGGGCAAAAACGTCGCTGTGACGCCCGGAAAAGTGGTGTACCGCAATCGCCTGATGGAGTTGATCCAGTACACACCGACCACCGACAAAGTTTATGCCGAGCCGATACTGATCGTGCCCGCGTGGATCATGAAGTACTACATTCTCGATCTGTCGCAGGAGAACTCGCTGGTCAAATACCTCGTCGATTTGGGGCATACGGTGTTCATGATCTCGTGGCGCAATCCGACCTCCGATTACCGCGACATGGGTATGCGTGATTATCGTCAGCTCGGGCCAATGGCGGCGCTCGATGCGATCGGGTCGATTGTGCCGGGCAAGAAAGTGCACACCGTTGGCTACTGTCTTGGCGGCACGCTGGCGTCGATTGCCGCGGCCGCGATGGCGCGTGATCACGATGATCGCCTCGCCTCGCTGACCACCTTCGCGGGGCAGGTCGATTTCACCGAAGCGGGCGAGCTGATGATGTTCATCGGCGAGAGCCAGGTTTCCTATCTGGAAGACATGATGTGGGACACCGGCTATCTGGACGGTGGCCAGATGGCTGGCGCGTTCCAGTTGTTGCGCTCCAACGACCTGATCTGGTCGCGCGTGGTGCACGACTATATGCTTGGCAAGCGCCAGCCGATGAACGATCTGATGGCGTGGAACGCCGATCTCACGCGTCTGCCCTATCGCATGCATTCGGAGTACCTGCGCCGACTGTTCCTGAACAACGAGCTGTCACGCGGGATGTTTCGTGTGGGTGGCCGATCGGTCGTCCTCAGTGACATTCGCGTGCCGATGTTCGTTGTCGGCACGGTCAAGGATCACGTGGCGCCGTGGCAGTCGGTGTACAAGATCCATCTGCTGGCCGACACCGACGAGATTACTTTCTTGCTCACCAGCGGCGGGCACAACGCCGGCATCGTTAGCGAGCCGGGCCACCCGCGCCGCAGCTATCAGATTGGCACCCATTTTGAAGCGGATGCGTATGTCGACCCGGAAACATGGCAGCGCACTACGCTAAAAGAAGAAGGTTCGTGGTGGCCAGCTTGGCAGAAGTGGCTGGCGAAGCGCTCATCCGGCAAGGTCGCAGCGCCCGAAATCGGCGCCGAGGGTTATCCCGTGCTGTGCGATGCGCCCGGCACCTATGTGCATGAATCCTGATCGACTGATTTCGATGGAGGTTGTCGGATGAT
>CBDTZF010000288.1:0-3650 GCA_965364825.1 uncultured Rhodocyclaceae bacterium
CCGTTGCTGCTCTCCGAGCCGATGGTGCGCTGGCTGTCGAGCTGGTATGCCGCCAAAACGCTGGGCCAGCGTTTCGCCGTGCTGCGTCGTTTCAAGCTCTCGCACCTCGCGCCGGTGGTCGGCATCATGAAAGGGCTGACCGATCCGGTGTGCGGCCAGTTGATGGGGCAGACCGCGGAAAACCTCGCGCACATGTTCGACATCACGCGCGAGCAGATGGACGAATACGCCGCGCGCAGCCATCAACGCGTGCTTGCTGCCCAGGCGGCCGGCCACTTCGACGACGAGATCGTGCCGCTGGTGGGCAAGGACGGTACGGTGTATGACGCCGACGACGGCGTGCGTGAAGATTCCACGGCCGAAAATCTGGCCCGCCTGCGCCCCTTCTTCGATCGCAAATACGGCAACGTGACCGCCGGCAACAGCTCGCAGATCACCGACGGCGGAGCGTGGCTGCTGCTCGCCACCGAGGCCGGCATTCGTCGCCACGGCCTCTCGCCGCTCGCGCGTATCGTCGACAGTCAGTGGGCCGCCTTGTCGCCCGAGCGTATGGGTCTGGGCCCGGTGCACGCCGCCACCCCCATCCTGCAGCGCCACGGGCTGGGCCTCAACGAACTCGACGCTTGGGAGATCAACGAGGCCTTTGCCGCGCAGGTGCTGGCTTGTTTGCGTGCATGGAACGACGAACACTATTGCCGCGAGGTGCTAGGCCTCGACGGCGCGCTCGGTCGGCTCGACATGGACCGACTCAACGTCGATGGCGGAGCAATCGCGCAGGGCCATCCGGTGGGCGCCAGCGGTGCCCGTATCGTGCTGCATCTGCTCGCGGTTTTGCTGCGCGAAAGAAAAAAGCGCGGCATGGCGGCCATCTGCATCGGCGGCGGGCAGGGCGGTGCGATGCTCATCGAGACGGTCTGAGCCGATGCGCGGGCGTTCACTCCTTGCCGGTGCGGCGACAGTCGTGCGAACAGGCTTTGGCAAACCCACCCTGCCGTGTGTCGCTTCAGCGTTAGGCGTGGCGGCGTCAACCCTCGTGAGCGGTTAGGATGAGCCATAGAGGACACGGGGACGATGGAATGCATGAACCATCGCTTGATCAGCATGAACCCCATATCGTCGACGCGCCCGCCGATAGCGCGAACGATGCCGGCGCGCCGCACTGGTGGCTGACGCGCGACGAAGAAGGCATTGCCTACGCCGGATTCGATCTGGCCGGTAGTTCGACCAACACGCTCTCGCGCGAAGCGCTCGAAGGCTTCGGCGCGGTGCTCTCGGCGCTCGACGGCGATCCGCCCAAAGCGCTTGTCATCGCCTCGGCCAAACCGGCGGGTTTCATCGCCGGGGCTGATATCGAGGAATTCACCCGGGTGAGCACGGCCGAGGAGGCGCGCGCGCTGGTTCAGCGTGGCTGGGATCTGTTCAAACGCCTCGCCGCCGTGCGCTACCCGACGCTGGCGCTGATTCGCGGGCACTGCATGGGCGGTGGCCTCGAACTGGCGCTGGCGTGTCGCTACCGGGTGGCCGTCGACGTGCCCGATACGCGTCTGGCGCTGCCCGAAGTGATGCTCGGCATCGTGCCGGCGTGGGGCGGCATGAAGCGCCTGCCCGAACTGATCGGCCCGGCCGCCGCGCTCGACCTCATGCTCACCGGCAAGGGCGTCAATGCGAAGAAGGCGAAGCGCCTCGGCCTCGTCGATGCCTGCGTGCCGCCACGCGTGATGGACAACGCCGCGCGCATGATGGTGACCTCCGGCGCACCGGTGCACCAGCCTGAATTCACGCAACGCCTGATGCTCAAACCCGGGTTGCGCAGCATCGTCGCCGCACAGGCGCGAAAGAAAGTGGCGCGCAATGCGTCGCGCAAACATTATCCGGCGCCTTACGCGATCCTCGACATCTGGTCGAAACACGACGGCAACGCACTCGCCGTGCCGGCCGGCGATCCGGCGTCGCTCGATGCCTTGCTCGGTTCAGCGACCGCGCAGAATCTCATTCGCGTGTTTTTCCTGCAGGAGCGCTTGAAAAGCTTCGGCAAGGACAGCGATTTCGCGCCGCGGCGGGTGCATGTGGTGGGTGCGGGCACCATGGGCGGAGATATCGCCGCCTGGTGCGCGCTGCGCGGCATGACGGTGACGCTGCAGGACCAGACGGTCGAGCGCATCGCGCCCGCCATCGGACGCGCCACCAAGCTGTACGAACGCAAGCACCGCGGCGACGCCAAACAGGTGCGCTTCACGCTCGACCGCCTGATCCCCGATCCCCAGGGCGCCGGCGTGGCCAGCGCCGATGTGATCATCGAGGCGATTTTCGAAGACCTCGAAGCCAAGCGAAACCTGTTTGCCGACATCGAACGCCGCGCGCGATCCGATACCGTGCTCGCCACCAATACTTCCAGCCTGCGCCTCGAAGACATCGCCACCGTGCTCGACAATCCGGCGCGGTTGGTCGGCATTCACTTTTTCAACCCGGTGGCACAACTGCCGCTGGTCGAGGTGGTGCGCGGCGAACAGTCGGACGATGACACCGTCAAGCGGGCTGCCGCCTTCGTGCGTCGTATCGACAAACTTCCGCTGCCGGTCAGGAGCGCGCCCGGCTTCCTCGTCAATGCCGTGCTCGGCCCCTACATGCTCGAAGCGCTGCGCTGTGTGGACGAAGGCATCGCCCCGGAGACCATCGACGCGGCGCTGAAAGACTTCGGCATGGCGATGGGGCCGGTCGAACTGGCCGATACGGTGGGGCTCGATATCGTCATGGCGGCTGGCAAGTCGCTTGCGGGTGACGCTGCCGATGATCCACCGCGCTGTCTGATCAACAAGATGGAGTCCGGGCGGCTCGGCAAGAAGAGTGGCCAGGGCTTCTACGCCTGGAAAGATGGCCGAGCGCAAAAAGATGACGTCGGCACGGTGCCCGACGGTCTGGCTGAGCGTATTATCGAGCCGATGCTGACGGCGGCGCAGCGTTGCGTGGCCGACGGCGTGGTGGCGGATGCCGATCTGGCCGATGCCGGCGTGATCTTTGGCGCTGGCTTCGCCCCGTTCCGCGGCGGACCGCTCAGATACCTCGAGACGCGTGAAAGCGCAACGCAGATGTGATCCATCCACGCCAAGGAGTTCGCATGACTGATGAGCCTGTTCGACTTCCCGCCGATCGTCACGCGACCCTGCGCGTCTTGCCCATGCCGGCGGATCTCAACCCGTATGGTGACGTGTTCGGCGGCTGGATCATGTCGCAGGTCGATATCGCCGGCGCGATCTGCGCCCGCGCGCGCGCGCGGGGCCGTGTGGTCACCGTGGCGGTAAATTCCTTTCGTTTCAGGCAGGCCGTGTCGGTGGGCGATACCGTAAGTTTCTATACGGAAATTGTCGAGTCCGGACGTACCTCGGTGACCGTTGATGTAGTGGTGTACGCCGAGCGGCATCCGGAAAATCCGGTGGTGGTCAAGGTGACGGAAGCTCGATTGACATATGTGGCCGTTTCGGCGAGTGGCGTGAAAATCGATTTACCGCCGGTTCTCTAAGGCAGACCGGTTTTGTTTCTTGGTGGACGAAATGTCCCATAGCGCATCGTGAGGAGACTTGAATGAGTATGAAGCAAAGCGCGAAACACATCGCCCGTCTGGTCCCGGCGGCACTGCTTGCGCTGGCTAGCGG
>CBDTZF010000289.1:0-3640 GCA_965364825.1 uncultured Rhodocyclaceae bacterium
CGGCGACGATGCGCAAAAACCCCTCATCCTCTGCGACCTGGACGCGATAAAACACCGCGTCGGGCACCGGATCGAGCGAAAAGAGCATCGCCGGACGCTCGAACACGTCGGGAATGCCCGAAAGGCCCGGTGGCTGCAACAGCGGGACGGGCGGCGGCAAGGGCGCGCCGGCACGCGCAATGAGCCCAAAACCCGCCTTCAGTGTGATTCCCTGCTTCGGCCGATCACCGCTCACGTGGACTGTGCCGTCGCGCATCTCGGTGAAGGTCGCCCCGCCCTCGGCGCCCACGCGAAAACTCGTGCCACGCACGCCAATGATCGCCGTTGGCGTGTGGATGCGGTAGCGTGCCGCCGGACCCTGCTGGGGCTGCACTTCGGTCTCGATGCGTCCCTCGTTCAGCTTGAAAGTGGCCCGCTGTGAATCTTCAATCCCGACGAAGCCGTGCAGCGCTTCGATGTCGACATCGGTGCGTGGCGTGAGCGTCAGATGCGAGCCGTCAGGCAGTTCGACGGTCATGAAACTGTCGTCCTGCGTGCGCAAGCGCGTGCCTTCGGTGACGCGCGCGCCGCTCACGGCAGCACGACCGTCGGCGTCGGCCGCGCCGCTGACGAACACGATGCGCGCTTCGCGCGGCGCCTTGCGCATCAGATGTGCCGGCACACGCAGCACGGTGCCAATCGGAATGCGCCGCGGATTGGCCACGCGGTTGAGCCGCTGCAGCACCGGCCACTGCTCCGGCTCGACCAGCAGCGATTCGCCAAGGCCGATCAAGGTGTCATTCTTGCGGACCACATAGCGCACGATGTCGTCGTCCTGCGCCACCACCAATCCACCCGACACACATAGCACCAGCGCGGCCAGCAGCTTTGCCAAGACAGGTATCCAGCCGTGAACGCGTCGCATCGCACCCTCTTTTGCAATCAATTGTTTCATCATACTGCGCAGTAATGCCCAAAGGTCAAGAAAACTGATAAACGTATTCGGCTCGGGGCAACAGTCTTTTACGCACCACTTCATTGTCATGGACTGTTGCCCACCAAATAAAAACCAACCCAAGTGCAATAACGCAGGGAGTGCATCAAATGAGTTTTATATCGGAGTTCAAGGAGTTTGCCGTCAAGGGCAACGTGATCGACATGGCGGTCGGCGTGGTGATCGGCACTGCCTTCGGCAAGATTGTCGATTCGTTCGTCAATGATGTGATCATGCCCGCGGTGGGCAAACTGGTCGGCGGCGTGGACTTCTCCAACCTGTTCATCAACCTCGGTGACGGCAGCTTCGAGACGCTTGCCGCGGCGGAAGCCGCAGGCGCGCCGATTATCAAATATGGCGTGTTCATCAACACCTCGATCAACTTCCTGATAATCGCGATGGCGATCTTCATCGCCATCAAGGGTATCAACAAGCTCAAGCGCCCGGAAGCCGAACCCGCTGCGCCGGAGCAAGTTCCCGAAGACATCCAGTTGTTGCGTCAAATCCGCGATTCGCTCAAGCGCACCTGAGAAACTTTTTCAGACACAAAAAAGCCCGCACTTTCGAACGCGGGCTTTTTTGTTGGCTCGGTGCGGCTTCAGCTCTCGTCTTCAGTGACGCTTTCGGCCAACTTTTCAAGACGGTAGCCATAGTTGTAGGTAGGCGTCAGCCGAAAACCGTTCTCAGGGCGCAGGCCCAGCTTGCTGCGCACACGGCTGATGTGCGTATCCACCGTGCGCGTCGCCAGATTCGGGTTGCGACCCCACACCGCTTCGAGCATGTGCCCGCGTGACAGCAGGCGGCCCAGATTGCGAAACAGGAACATCGCCAGGTCGAACTCCTTGTCGGTGAGTTCCACCGGCTCACCATTGACGGTCACCCGCTTGGCGTTGGTATCGAAATAAAACGGCGGCACGTCGATGACCCGATCACTGGCCAGCGGCCGCGCACGGCGCATCACCGCCTCGATGCGTGAGATCAGTTCGTAACGCCGCACCGGTTTGATGAGATAGTCATCCGCACCCGCCCCCAGGGCGGTCACGACATCTTCTTCGGCATCGCGCGCGGTCACGAAGATCACCGGCGTGTCGTTGGCGCGGTCCTGCCGTAGCCAGTGCAGCACCTCGGTGCCGCTCATTTCGGGCAACATCCAGTCAATCAGGCACAGATCGAAGCTCTCGCGCCCCGCCACGCGGATGAAGTCGCGCGACTCGACGAACGGATAGACGTCGTGACCCGCTTCGCGCAGCCAATCGGCCAGCGTCTCGTTCTGCGCGGAATCGTCTTCAAGAATGGCCAATCGCAATGTGTGTGCCCCCCTAAAAGGCTGTCGGGTGCCACCCGGCATATCTTGATATTACCGCAAGCCGGGCCCGAAGCGCGATCATCGGTCAGCGCCCATCACCAACGAAGGGGTTGCTGGCACGCTCCTGGCCAATCGTGGACATGGGTCCGTGTCCCGGAAAGAAGGTCACATCATCGCCCAGCGGCCAGAGTTTGGTGCGAATCGACGCGATCAGCGTGTCGTGATCGCCGCGCGGGAAATCGGTGCGTCCGATCGAGCCCGCGAACAGCACATCACCAACAATTGCGAGGCGCGACACCGCCTCGAAGAACACGATATGACCGGGCGTATGGCCTGGACAATGCAGCACCTGAAAACGCGCATCGCCGAGCGCGACCTCATCGCCGTCGTCGAGCCAACGATCGGGGGTGAAGGCGTCGACAGGTGAAAAGGCGAACATGCGGCTTTGCTTGTCGAGCGCATTGAGCCAGAAGCGCTCTTCCTCGTGCGGGCCTTCGACCGGCACCCCCAGCGTTTGCGCGAGCGCAGCAGTGGCGCCGACGTGATCGATGTGGCCGTGTGTCAGCAGGATCTTTTCAACCGTCACGCCGGCGGCATCGATTGCGGCGAGAATGCGCGGCAAATCGCCGCCGGGATCGACAAGGGTAGCCTTGCGCGTCGCGCTGCACCACAGCAAAGAACAGTTCTGTTGGAAGGGTGTGACGGGGATAATGCGGAATTTAATCATCGAACGGCTTGGAAGGCGTCGCCGAACAACGTGGAAAGCGGAGGGGTGGCGCGCCTGGCTGGAATCGAACCAGCGGCCCCTGGCTTCGGAGGCCAGTGCTCTATCCACTGAGCTACAGGCGCGCAGGGGCGAGCAGCATAGCGTCTTTTGAATAGCGCGTCCACGCAGGGTTTCCCAATCGGGCGGGCGCACCGCTATAATCGCCTTTCCAATTGTTCGTTAGAGGAAGCCTGCATGATCGACTCACGCACCCTGATCGCCGCCGCCGCGCTCATCACCCTGTCGCTGGCCGGCTGTAGCAGCGACAAAACCCTCGACAACGAAAAGGCTGCCAGCCTGACCGAGCCGGTGGCGCGCGTCGAACTCGCGTCAGCCGAGAAGGTTGCGCCTGCCGAAACTGCGCCTGCCGAAACTGCGTCGGCTGAAGCTGCGTCGGCTGAAGCTGCACCTGCCGGAGCTGCGCCTGCTGAAGCTGCGCCTGCTGAAGCTACACCTGCTGAAGCTACACCTGCTGAAGCTACACCTGCTGAAGCTACACCTGCTGAAGCTGCGCCTGCTGAAGCTACACCTGCCGGAGCGGCGCCTGCTAACGACGCCGCAGCCGCGGGGGAAGCGCTCGCCAAGGAAAAGAACT
>CBDTZF010000290.1:0-3637 GCA_965364825.1 uncultured Rhodocyclaceae bacterium
TTGGACATGAGGTGCACCGCGGCGCGTAGCGGCAGGCTGGTTTTGGGTTCGGGGCGGTGGTGTTGTTCGCCATTGTCGTCGTCGTACTCGATCCATTCGATGCTGCGCCCGTCGCTGGTGATCTGCGGTTCGTAGGCAATGGCCTGCACCTTGTCGTCGAGATAGTCGGCGATCAAGTTGGCGAGGCGCGGGCTTTCGATGAGCAGGCCCATTTCGGTGTTGAGGCGCACCGAGCGCGGGTCCATGTTGAACGAGCCGACGAACACGCGCTTGCGGTCGAAGGCGTAAATTTTGGCGTGCAGGGCCGATGCGGAGCGGCTGCTGCCGCCACGGCGGGCGGCTTTGATGAGTGCGTTCTTCGAGCTGTCGTGCCCGCCTTCGGCCTTGAGTTCATACAGTTTCACGCCGCCTCGCAACAGCGTCTTGCGGCGCCGTGCGTAGCCCGCGTGCACGGCCGCAACGTCAGTGGCGGCGAGCGAATTGGTGAGTACGCGCACACGCGTGCCATGCACGGGAAAGTCGGCCAGCCATCTCGCCGCGCGCTTGCCGGTGACAAAATACGGCGACACTACATCGACCTCCTCCTCGGCATCACGGAACAACGCCCTAACCCGATTGACCATCAGCGCGCTGCGATCGACGCGCTCCAACACCTTGCCCGGCTCATCGTGAAAGAGCTTGACCGGCACCCACTCCAGACTCAACTCGCCGGCCAGCAATTCGTCCATCATCTTGGTTGACGCGATGTCTTCCAGATATTCCTCGCCCTCCGGCGCATCACAGATTTCACGCAGCCGCCGCTGTAACGTGTCGCGGCTTTCTTCGGTCGGTGGATCGGCCAGCAATTGCACGGGAAAGGCCGAGGCGCTGTTCCAATAACTGTCGAAGGTGCGCGACACGGCGTCGACCACCGTGCCGACGGCGAGGATGTCGAGATCGGCGAAGGCCATGCTGTCAGTGGCGCCGAAGTATTTGTTGCCGACATTGCGGCCACCGACGATGGTGGCTTGGCTGTCGGCGGTGAATGACTTGTTGTGCATGCGCCGGTTGAGGCGAAAGAAATCGGTGAAATAGCCGAGCGCACGAAAGCGCCGGTCGGGGAACGGGTTGAACAGGCGCACGTCGATATTGCGATGGCAGTCGAGCGCGGCCAGCGTCGCGTCCATGCCTTTGGTAGCACCGTCGTCGAGCAGCAGGCGCACGCGCACGCCGCGTTCCGCCGCACGCCACAAGGCTTCGAGCAGCAACCATCCGGTGATGTCGTCACCCCAACTGTAATACTGCAAGTCGAGCGAGCGCTCGGCCGCTTTGGCCAGCAACGCGCGCGCCGCAAAGGCCTCGTGTGGATCGTTGATCGCATGCACGCCGCTGGTGCCGAGACCGGCATCTTCGGGCGCGCGCGCCACCTTGCCGAGCGCGGTGTCGGCAGTGTCGGTGAATGCATGCGTCGCCTCACGGCCTTCCAGCGACGGGAGGCGATTGTGGCGCGAATGCTGCGACGGCGCCGAGGGCGGCACGAGCGTGGACTTGGGCAGTTCATCCTTCATCGTCGTCTTTTCTCTCCACGTGGATCGCGCCGGCGATTCTGTAGAACGATCTTACGGCATCGCGCTGGCGCGCTGGGGGTGCGATTCGCCGGGACGCATTTGACCTAACGGCAGACGGGTGGTTCGCCGCGAGCCCTCACCCCCGGCCCCTCTCCCGGTGGGAGAGGGGAGGAAAACTCCTGCGGCACATCTACCCTCAGCGGGCGCATGAAAAGCCCCTCTCCCACCGGGAGAGGGGTTGGGGGTGAGGGCTCGCACGCGAATCAAAGACGACGCGCCGACACGCACAGGTCATTGCCCCACCTCGAAACCATCGCCTCCCCCGCGGCCGCTTCCCGCGTGAACAACGCCAATTTACTCCGCCTTATCAGACGCTGCATCGCGGCGTCGGCGGGCTACTCTGCCTGCTCGCCGTAAACCGCGCCGAGGCGCCTGATGTCCCGTTATTTCCTGCCCATCGTGTTGCTGCTGCCGCTGCTCGGCCGTGCCGCCACGCCATCATCCGCACCGACTGTTCCGCCCGGCAACACTGACCTGGCCGGATCGCTTGGGCAGATGGCGTTCGGACTGGCGATAGTGGTGGGCGTGCTGCTGATCTGCCTGTGGCTGCTCAAGCGGGTCGCGGCACCGCGCGGCAGTGCGCGCGGTCTGCGCGTGTTGGGCGCGGCACCCGTGGGGCCGCGCGAGCGCGTGGTGCTGGTCGAGGTAGGCGGCAAGGTGCTGGTACTGGGGGTCGCGCCGGGGCGCGTAAATATGCTCGACACGCTGCAGCCGGATCAGCTCGCCGCGCTGCACGCGAGCGCCGACACTGCCACGCCCGGCGGTTTCGCGGGGCGCCTCAAGGCGATGATGGAAGCGCGCAAGCATGCGTGAGGCGCCACGCGTGCTGCGCGCCCTGCTTTTCATTCTCGGCTGGCTATTGCCACAATTCGCGCTGGCACAGGCCGTGCCCGCGATCACCGGCACCCCGGCGGCGGACGGTGGCACCACCTACAGCCTCAGCGTACAAACGCTGGTGCTGCTCACTTCGCTCTCCTTTCTGCCCGCAGTGGTGCTGATGATGAGCAGCTTCACGCGCTTGGTGATCGTCTTTTCGCTGCTGCGCACGGCGCTTGGCACGCAAACCTCTCCGCCCAACCAGATTCTGGTCGGCCTCGCCTTATTCCTGAGCTTTTTCATCATGTCGCCGGTGATCGACCAAGTCTATACCGAGGCCTACCTGCCGCTCACCGACGGCACGATCAGCACCGAACTGGCGGTCGAGCGCGCCGCCACGCCGGTCAAGGCTTTCATGCTCAAGCAGGTGCGCGAACCCGATCTGTCGCTGTTCGCCGAACTCGCTGCGGTGCCGAAGGTGGACGCGGCGTCGGAGTTGCCGATGCGGGTGATCGTGCCGGCCTTTGTCACTTCGGAACTCAAGACGGCGTTCCAGATCGGCTTCATCGTGTTCATTCCCTTTCTGATCATCGACATGCTGGTGGCCTCGGTGCTGATGTCGATGGGCATGATGATGATGTCGCCGGTGATCGTGTCGCTGCCGTTCAAGATCATGCTGTTCGTGCTGGTCGATGGCTGGACGCTGCTGATCGGTTCGCTGGTGCAGAGTTTCGCGCCATGAGGAGTGCTACATGACCCCCACTACCGTCATGGACATCGGCCGCCAAGCGGTCGAGGTCACGCTGCTCATTGCGGCGCCGCTGTTTCTCGCCGCATTGGTCACCGGCCTGTTGGTGAGCATCTTCCAGGCCGCTACACAGATCAACGAAGTGACGCTTTCCTTCGTCCCCAAGCTGATCGCCATTTTCGTGACGTTGGTGCTCGCCGGGCCGTGGATGATCACCCTGCTGACCGATTTCATCAGCCGCTTGTGGGAGGCCATTCCCACGTTGATCGGGTAGGGCCGGTGGGCAGTTTCGTAGGTTCGGCAGAGCGAAGCGAAGCCCAACATTTGGCGACCACCCGAATGTTGGGCTTCCTTCGTCTGCCCAACCTACCCGACCGGGTTGGTCCGATTCACACTAACGCCGCCCACGGTAGGGCCGGATTCATCCCGCCGCGTTGTTTCGAGCGGGGGATGGCGGGTTGAAACC
>CBDTZF010000291.1:0-3607 GCA_965364825.1 uncultured Rhodocyclaceae bacterium
TGCCGTGCACAATACCCGTTTGGTCAAGCCCGCAAACCTACAGGACTGCCTTCAGCAGGCCGCGAATCCAGCGCCAGCGGCTCAGTACCAGCGCCAGCGAAATCAGGCCGCAACCGAGCAACTGCAGCCCGCCCATCGTTTCGCCAAACCACCAGGCGGCGGCGAGCGCGGTCCACATCGGCTCCAGCATCAGGATGACCGCCGCGTGGCTCGGCGTGGTCAGGCTCTGGCCGTGAAGCTGGATGAGGAAGCGTAGCGTGGTGGCGATGATCGCGCTGGCGAGCAACCAGAACAGCACCGGCGTCGGTACCGCTTTCGGCCACATTTCGATCAACAGGGACAGCGGCAGTATCAGCACACCGACAGCCAGCACCTGGATTGTCGTCAGGGCGAGCACCGGCACTTCGCGCACGACGCGTGAGTTGAGATTGAAGAGAAAGGCAAAAACCAGCGCGGCGGCGAAGAAGAACCACAGGCCGGGCTCAAACCGAAAGCCTCCGTCGAGCGAAAGGCAGGCGAAACCGGCGAGCGCAAACGGCAACGCCACCCAGGTGCTGGTCGGCGGACGCTCACCAAAGAACAGGCGGGCGAATACCGGCACCAACACGATCCCGAGGCTGGCGATAAAGGCGCCCTCACCGACGTGGGCCGCATGCAACAGCCCCATGATCCAGAGGCCCATCGCCAGCGAGAAGACCATACCCACGGTGACCGAACGCCCGAGCGCGGCACGGCTGAGCCGGCGCAAGCGCGTCCAGTTGAAAGCGACGAGCACAACACCGGCCAGCAAAAAGCGCAGACCGATAAACAGCAGCGGCGGCAGGCCGGCAAGCGCCTCTTTGGAGAATATCCAACCGCCAGCGGCAAGCAGGGTAGCCACCAGCAACAGCAGGTCGGCCTTGAGCGGCTGCGCAGCAGAATCCATCAACGCCTCGTGTCGGCCGCAGCCGCATGGCAAAGGCCCATGCTATCGCAGCGCACGCGCGAGCGTCTCACCCGCCACGCGAAGCAGGAATGCGCGGGTCCGCAGCGGCACGATGATCCGACCGGGCGCCCCTGGCACGCCCGGATGGGGGTGAATCTATCGGCGCTTGAGCCCGGTCACCATGGCGGCGATCAGGTTCTCGCGGTGACGCACGCTTTCGTAGATGGCTGCCGTCACATGCACAGCGACGGCAGCCAGCGTGAGCTGCGCGGCGCCTTTGTGAAGGGTTTCGACCAGCTCGTTGCCCCAGCCCCAGTCCGTCGTCAAGAGCCAGCCGGTGGTGCCGAGCAGCGCGATCATTGCGATCAGGAAAAGAATCATCATTGCCGCGGCCGGATTGTGGCCGAGATACCGCGGTTCGCGCCGGCGCGCCGTCAACAGCACATAGGCGGCGAGCGCTCCGGGGCGGGGAACGAAGTCGGCGAAGCGCGCGTGTTGGCTGCCGATGAAGCCCCACAACAGACGAAAGGCAATCAGGCCGAGCGCGACGTAACCAAGCCAGAAATGCAGCGCGTCGACGTCGTTCGAAGTAAGCCAGGCGCCGGCGAAACAGGTCACCAGACTCCAGTGAAAAATGCGCACCGGCAGGTCCCAGACCTTGATCCGGTCGATTGGCTTGTTCATGGCATTAACATCCTTATGACAGCGCCCTAGGGCCTGTTGATATACAGATCGTCGTTGCGTGGTGCCCCAGAGCGGGCTCAATCGAGGCGCAAAGCGGAACCGGGGCAGGCCCCCGGGTGAGCATTTGCAACGACGAGTCAACCCGCTCTGGGGCACCACCCGGAGGGCCGGGTCTGCAAGGGGCACATCGCGTTGTTGCGCGCCTTGACCGGGGGACGACCCTGGCCAGCAGCCCGCGCCTGGCGCTGCACGCCTAGCAGACCCGGCGCAGCGGCGATCTGTATTTCAACAGGCCCTCGCCACCGTGGTGGCGACGGCGCGATTGGGTCAATTCTTGCGCCGTTCCTTGACGATGCTCCCGTCGACCGGATTGAAGTAGATTTCGACTTTCTTGCCGTCCTTGTCGCGGCCGTAGATCTCGTAGCAGTTGCCGCTGGTTGTCTTGAACTTGTCGATCGAATAGCCCTCGGCCTCGATCTGCTGCTTCATCGCGCCTTCGCTCATCCACTCAGCCTTGTCAGCGGACGTACAGTCCGGGCCGGCGACAGCCGCCATGCTGACGGTGGCGAGTGCGATGGTAGCGATTGCATATTGGACTTTCATGGTGTGCTCCTTGGGTATAGCCGGATGGCGTGGAACCCAGATTGCAGCGTCCAGCTTAAGGGCAGATTAAGCGGCACGCATTTTTTTCGCCGACAGTGTCCGGCGGGTAAAACAAGGCGTCGCCATCCGCAGTGTTAGCATCGCGTTCCGGAACCCGCTCACCCGTCAAACCGGACCGTCCGATGCTCAGTTATCGCCACGCCTTCCACGCCGGCAACCATGCCGACGTATTGAAGCATCTCGTCCTCCTGCGCCTGCTGGATCATCTGGGGCAGAAGGAAAAACCCTACTGGTATGTGGACACCCACGCCGGTGCTGGCCTCTATGCGCTCGACAGCGCTGAAGCTAGCCGTAATGCAGAACATGCCGAGGGCGTCAGCCGGCTGCTCGCCGCGGAAACGCTTCCCGAAGCGGTGCGCGAATACGTCGACCTCATCGGGAATTACACGCACGGCGGCGCGTTGCGCATCTATCCCGGCTCGCCGGCAATCGCGCTGTCCAGACTGCGTGCGAATGACCGGATGCGCCTGTTTGAACTGCATCCGGCCGACGCCGCGCTGCTGAAACGTGCCTTCCCGGCGGGCGAGTCGCGCGTGAAAATCGAACAGACGGACGGCTTTGCGGCGCTGAAATCGATTCTGCCGCCACCGACCCGGCGCGCCCTGGTGCTCATCGACCCGCCCTATGAGGTGCGCGATGACTACCGCGTGGTCGTGGAAACCGTCAAGGACGCCATGCGTCGTTTTGCCAGCGGCACCTACGCGGTGTGGTATCCGCGCATCCAGAAACCCGAGGCCAGGCACCTGGCCGACCGCCTTGTCGCGCTGGGCGCGCCATCCTGGCTACATGTCTGGCTCGACGTGAAGAAACCCGCGGCTGGGGGCGTGGGGATGCACGGCAGCGGCATGGTCATCATCAATCCGCCATGGACCTTGCCCGATACCCTCAAAACCGTCATGCCGGTTCTGGTCAAATTGCTCGCGCAGGACGACTCCGCGCAATTCGGACTCGACTTCCGGATTCCCTGACGATCGTCACCCGCGTTCATTGACCGAACGTAGCCCGAATGCAGGCCAAAGGCCGGAATCCGGGTTCGCCGGACGGCCAACGATTCATCCCGAATTTCGCACCGCTGCGTCCGGGCTACGCGTCGCGGGCATAATTCAAATTGCATCAACCGATCCACGCTTCCGCGTCAATCGTGACAACCTTCCCTGACGATCATGGCGGTTGGCGCCGCCACCCCGGACAATGAAGTACGACATGTGCGCAACATGTGTAGGACGGGGTTTAGCAGAATGGCACTTACATAAGCGTTGGCGGGAGAATTTCGCCATTCCCGCGAAAGCGGGAATCCAAGTGCTTCAATGTGCTTGGCGAGGCGAAAAGCGCTGG
>CBDTZF010000292.1:0-3600 GCA_965364825.1 uncultured Rhodocyclaceae bacterium
GATGTCGAAAAGCACCCTAAGCCGATCGTCACCTTGCGATCGCCCGATGTTTGCCTTCGGCCGATTAGCGCCGGATAGCCGCCTTGGGTCGATACCGGGCGTCGAGCCACGCCGCTGAGTATGCTGCTGAGCTATCGTACGATTATTTCCGTTTTCTGAAGCAACCCTTGGTGGAAAGACGCTCGCTCGAAGATTCCCATGTTGGCCCCTACGATCGGGCCTTTGATGAGCGCATTGCCTCCGGTGTATCCGTGACGGCTGCCGCCGAGGCCGTTGCCGAAACCTATCTCGACGGAAAACCGTTGAGACGTGGGAAGCACAGGATCTCCCGTGCCGAGCGCGACGCGGCGTTCTGGACCTCTGCGTTCCTGACAGCCATCCCTGCTGAAGCCTGGCAGACAGAACCGCTGGTGCTGGCGCTAGCCCGCTATCTGGGGCAGGAGCGGGTCTCGAACACTGGTCTGCTGGAGCACGTCGCCGTGCTGGCGCCGACGGCGGTGCGGCGGGCGGTTCGCTACTCGGGCCTTGTGCTTACACAACACTCACCGCGCCGGACAGAGCTTGACGGTCTGGCGGCCCAGCTTCCCCACGAATTCACTGAGTTTTTGCAGGTGCTCGACATCTTCGATCGCGCCCACCGTGAGCGATTGTCTGCCGTCGAGCATTGGAAGGTCGTCCTTGCGGATTTATCGCCGCTGGAGTTTCTGGTCTATGCGAGCCTGCACGCGTTCGAGCACTGGGTGCCGCGGGACATGGCAGGTGGCGCGGGCAACCGGGACGAAGACAGTGACACACAATCGGCGTGGGACGCGGTCAACGACCTGCTTCTCTGGAAGCTGGCCACGGCGCCCGAGCGAGCACTCAGACTGACCGAGGATGACATCGGCCGGTCACTTAAGGCGCATCTCTCGCCGTTCCTGTTTCCTTCAGTGAGAGGCCCTGCACCGCGGCGCGACTTGCGCGAGGCCTTCGAGCAACTGCTGGCCGCACAGATTGAGCTGAACAGCTTTGTGTCGCGCTCGGCAGAAGCCTTCAGCTACGACGACGGCATTCGGTTCGTCTTGAACGGTAGCGCGCTGGAGATTGTCGCGAAAGATCCCGCTGCTCGCGCTGCCTGGGTGCGCGACGGGGAAAAGCTGGACCGGCTTCACGGCTACTGGTGGCGCCGCGCGCTGGAGGAATTCGTGGCGTCGAGCATGGCGTCGTGGACCATCGGTACGCCCGGCAATCATGAGGCCAACCGAGTGGCGTACATCCAGGCGGTGCGCACACGATTGCGACTGACCGAGGTGTATGGACTGGGCGAGCGCGTGACGGCGGACTCGGGCAAACAGGTCGATCTGTTCCAGGCTCTGCTCTCGCTGGAGCTGATGTCGGTGTTCTTCAACCTTCATTTTCTGGCGCCATTCACCATGCACCTCAGTGAGGCCGGCGACACGGACGCGGCGCTGGGCCGCCTGGCGTTCGCGGGTTTGCTGGACAGGAACCAAATTCGGTTTCCGCTGACTTGGTCGGACCGCGCTGCAAAAATTTCCAGCATCAGTGGTTGGACGGTGAGCGCCGAACAGCCAGGCGGAAGCGCGAGCATGGCTGGCGCGATCCTCGATTTTTGGTCAAGCGATTGGGCCGCGCTGGCGGCGCGCCTTCGTAAGGGCGAGACCGGGCTGTCGCCGGACCTTTTTGAGCGCCCTGTGCTGAAACTTGGGCAGATGCTAGTTCAGCTTCCCTGGGTGGTCGCGGTGCAGAACAACAGCACGGCGGCGATCAACAACCTCAGGCGCCTGGGCGCACGTCGCGGTGAGGCCGGCGAGGAGACGCGCCGCATCGAACAACGGCTGGGCCAGCGTTTCGAGGCGAGAGGCTTTCGCGTGGTGCTGAACTGGCACCCTCCCGTTGCCGACGCCGATAATGCCGGCGAGGTTGACCTGATCTGTAGTCGTGACGGGCGCGTTCTGGTGCTCGAAGTGAAATCGACCTACCTGCGGCGAACGTTGCGCGATGCCTGGCTTCATCGCACAACGACGCTAAGAAAAGCGGGGCTGCAGTTGCGGCGCAAGGTCGAGGTAGTGCGCAGGTCGTTGGCCCTCGACTCGGATCTGGCGGCGCAACTTGGCACCGATGATGGCGCCGGGGCGCCACGCATCGATGGCTGGATCGTCGACACGTCAATTGAGTGTGATCATCAGCGCTTTTGCGGCTTCCTCAAGGTGTCGCTTGAGGAAGTCCTGATCGCTCTGCGAGACGACCGACACCTGCTGAATGACCCGGACAGTCTGCTCGATGGCAGCTGGGCGCAGGGAGAAGCGCAAATACCTGCGGGCTATCCCCACAGGAACACGCTGTACCCAGAAGGGTTCAGTGCCAGCCGATTCGTCGAAGTTGTCAAAGCTCAGGCGGTATGGGATGCATCAACACCAGAAAAATGAACGGCAGAGATGCCGCTACTTCGACGGACGAACCGGATGTAAATTCTCGAACTGTGGCAATGCATCTCACCGAGAAACTACCGTGCTGACCGATTTACCGCCTCATGGCTGGACCGGCGGAACGGCAGCTTTCGGATCACAATCCAGTCCTACGCAGTTTTAGCCGTTATCAGGCGGCTCTGGGTCGGAAGCAGGCGATCCTCGCCGTGGGAGTGACAGCGTGCCCAGGCCAACGTGACGCCGACTTTTTTCTCTTGGTGCGCTTCGAAGGACATGATCGGAAGAGCGGTCGTAGTGAACTGGCTGACGTGAATACTCCGGATTTAACGCGGCCTCCCCCCTGTCCGGCCAACGTCGTCAAACAACACCGTTACAACGATTGTCGTTTCGTCTCATGGTAGCCGCCGCTGCCGCGATGAATGATCCGGTCGGTGGGCAGGATGTCGCCGGGCTGCAGTTCGGGCTGCGCGAGGATGCGGCGATAGAGCGGCGCGAAGTCGATGCGGTCGAGTTCCAGCAGTTGCTCGAAGTCGTCGAGCACGAAGTAGGTTTCCTGGAAATCGTCGATGCGGTAAAGCGTGCGCATCACCCGTTCGAGGTCGAAGCCGATACGGTTTGGCGAGGGGTCGTCGAGGCTGAAAATGCTCTCGACGTAGGATGAGGCGATGCCCGAACCGTAGATGCGCAGGCCATCGGATTGCTGCACCAGACCAAATTCCACGGTGTACCAATAGACCCGCGCCAGGTTCGGCAGCACGCCGAGATCCCGCGCCCTGAGCCCTCCGGCGCCATAGGCCTGAATGTAGTCGGCGATGATCGGGTTCATCAGCATCGGAACGTGACCGAACACATCGTGGAAGACGTCGGGTTCCTGCAGGTAGTCCAGCTCGTGCGCACCGCGGATGAAATTGCCGGCGGGAAAGCGCCGGTTGGCGAGGTGGTCGAAGAACACGTCGTCGGGCACCAGCCCCGGCACGGCGACGATCTGCCAGCCAGTGTGCCGCATCATCACTTCGGACAGCCGCCCGAATTCGGGAATCTCTTCAGGGCCGATCGGGAGCTTGCGAATGCCTTCCACGAAGGCGTCGCAGGCTCGTCCCGGCAGCAGCGCGCTCTGGCGTTCGAACAGCGTCCGCCACACGCCGTGCTCTTCGGCGGTGTAGTTGGCCCAGCC
>CBDTZF010000293.1:0-3598 GCA_965364825.1 uncultured Rhodocyclaceae bacterium
CCGAGTACGAAGCGCCAATTCACTCGCGCCTGGCGGTGAAACCGCGCATGCACAACGTCATCCACAAATTCGTGTTGCGCATGGTAGAGCAGGCGCCGCTGATCGAAGCCGCCCACTCTGCCGGCGACTTCGAGACGCTCGCGAAGATGGCTCACTGGCTCAGAGGCGCGGGTGGCACTGTCGGTTTCGACGACTTCACCGAACCGACGACCGAGCTCGAAGAGGCCGCGAGACGCCGCGACGCCGCGGCGAGCGCGCCGCTTGTGCGTCACGTCACTCGCATGGCGGCCCGTCTTGCCGACCCGCTCGGCAACGCCGCAGGGGAAACGATCCCGAAAACTCCACCGCGTGCGCAAGCGGCAGCGATTGCCGAAGCGCCGCCCGAGGTGCGTTCCCGCCTTGAAGAGAATCCACGCATGCATGGCGTGATCGAGAAGTTCATCGTGCGCATGGATTCCCAGTGGCCGCTGTTCGTCACCGCACATGATGCCGGAGACTTTGAAGCGCTGGCCGGCCTCGCGCACTGGCTCAAGGGCGCGGCAGGCACGGTCGGTTTCGACGCCTTCACCGAGCCGGCGATCGAACTGGAAATCGCTGCCAGCACAACTGATACAGCGCGCTGTGGTGAGGTTCTGGTGTCGATTCGCAGTCTCATCGACCGCATGGCCGCACCGGTGGTGGCGCAAAAACTGGCGTGAATTCTCCCGCACCGGTGTCGCGATAAGCTCAAGAAAGCGTGGGAAATGCCGAAGTCCACGACGTGACTCAAACGCGATCAAACCCGCCTGCCGCGGTCTCTCAGGACGATTCTTCGACAACGCAACGCCGGGCACCGAAAGGTACGGAAGACGCGTCGCGGCGGAGCGTGGCGCCCGCTCGACGACCGACCATCATGATGATCGACGACGAGCCGATCACGCTCGAAATCATCCAGATGTTTCTCGAAGACGCCGGCTACCAGCGCTTCATCCTCACTTCGGACCCACGCGAAGCGATCGAAACGCTGGAGCGCGAGCGCCCCGACATCGTGCTGCTCGATCTGATGATGCCCGATGTGAGTGGCTTCGACATTCTCGAATACGTGCGTGGACACGAGCGGTTCGAACACCTGCCCGTGGTCGTGCTGACCTCCTCCACCGACGCGCCCACCAAGCTCAAGGCGCTCGAAATGGGCGCCACTGATTTTCTCGCCAAGCCGGTGGACGAAAGTGAATTGGTGCTGCGCGTGCGCAACACGCTGGCCGCCAAGGCCTATCAGGATCGGCTCGCCTACTTCGACCGGCTCACGGGGCTGCCCAACCGCCACATGCTGCTCGACCGGCTCGACTGGGCGATGAAACACGCGCAGCGCTACGGTCAGACCGGCGCCCTGCTGCTGATGGACGTTAACCGCTTTCGCGCTGTCAATCAGGCGCTCGGCCCGGCACGCGGCGACGAACTGCTGCGCGCCATCGCGGCGCGTCTCGAAGACACCAGCCGCGCCAGCGACGTGGTCGCGCTGCTCTCCGAATCGCAAGGTAGCGCAGGCCTGTCGCGTCTGGGTGGCGACGAATTCACGCTCATGCTGCTGGGCCAATTGACGCCCGAAAGTATCGCCCGCGTAGCCAAACGTGTGCTCGAAGCGATGACCGCGCCGTTCCAACTTGATGGCCAGGAGCTGTTCGTCACCGTCAACATCGGGATTACCACCTTCCCGGCCGATGGTGAGCACATCGATTCGATCTTGCATAACGCCTCGATCGCGCTGCGCTCAATGCATCCGGAACAGACCAATCCGCACGGCGCATTCCGCTTCTACTCAAGCGAACTCAATGCGCAAGCCCTCAGCCGGCTGGATGTCGAAACCGATTTGCGTCACGCAGTCGAGCGGCGCGAATTCGAGGTGTACTACCAACCCAAATACGATGTCGCCACCGAGACCATCGTCGGCGCCGAATGCCTGCTGCGCTGGCAGCATGCCGAACGCGGCTTTGTCTCTCCGCTGGAGTTTATTCCCATCGCCGAGGAAACCGGTCTGATCGTCGAGTTGGGTGCCTTCGTACTGGATGACGCATGCCGACAACTGGCTGAGTGGTCGGCACGTGGCCACGATATCGGGAATCTGGCGATCAACGTCTCGGCGCACCAGTTTCGGCATCCAGGCTTTGTCGACACTGTGCGCGACACGCTTGTCCGCCATTCGATTCCCGGCGGACGAATCACTCTCGAACTGACCGAATCACTGCTCATGACCCACGCCGATCAAGTGGCTGCGCGGCTCGAAGAGTTGCGTGGCATCGACGTGCAATTATCGATCGACGATTTCGGCACCGGCTACTCGTCGCTCTCCTATCTGCGTACCCTGCCGATCGATGAACTCAAGATCGACCGCGCCTTTCTCAGCGACGTCGAAACCGATAAGGACAGCGCCGCAATCGTGCGCGCCATCATCGCGCTGGCGCACAGTCTCGACCTGACCGTCGTCGCCGAAGGCATCGAGACCATCGGCCAACTCGCTTTCCTGCGCGCTCACGCGTGTGAAAGCGGTCAGGGCTTCTTCTTCAGCCGCCCGGTTCCGGCGGCGCAGTTCGAAGCACTTCTCGCGCCGAACACGGCGAGGTCGATCGCCTCAAACGGCTGACGACATCGCGACCGTGGGGTGCAAAACCTGCGGGCATTGCACCGATCAACGGTCGAATGGTGCAATGCGCTTCGCTTATTGACACCCTACAAGGCTTCGCGTCATTCACCGATGGTCATTTCGCCGCGTGTGAGCCCGTCGTGATTCGCCATTGTGGGCGGCGTGGCGGGCCGCGGTCATGCGGGCGAGCGCGTCGGCCACGCGGCGGTTGATGGTGCCGCGCGGCAGGTGCCCTTTCTTGTCCGCTTCGCCAGCCGGCATGCCGGTGAGCACGCTCATCGCCTGATCGATGGTATCGACCGCATACACATGAAACAGACCGCGCTGTGCGGCGGCAAGCACGTCGTCACGCAGCATGAGATGGCGCACGTTGCTGGACGGGATGACCACGCCCTGCTCCCCGGTGAGGCCGCGTGCCTCGCACAGTTCGAAGAAGCCTTCGATCTTTTCGTTCACACCGCCAATCGCCTGCACCGCACCGAACTGGTTGATCGACCCGGTAATCGCCAGCCCTTGCCGGATGGGCACATCGGCGAGCGCGGAGAGCAGCGCGCACAATTCGGCCAATGACGCGGAATCGCCTTCGACGGGCGAGTACGACTGCTCGAACACCAGGCTGGCGGCCACCGACAGCGGCTGATGACGAGCATAGCGCGAGGCAAGAAAGGAGGCGATGATGAGTACGCCCTTGGAATGCAGCGCGCCGCCCAGTTGGGTTTCGCGCTCGATGTCGACCACGTCGCCTTCGCCCAGATGGACCGTGGCGGTGATGCGCATCGGGTGGCCAAAAAGCTCGTCGGCCAGTTCGATCACGACCAGTCCGTTGACCTGTCCCGCTTGCGCACCGGTGGTGGAAATCAGCATCGTGCCATCGAGCGCGGCCTCGCGCACGCGGGTCGGGTAGCGATCGAAGCGGCGACGGCGCGCGGCCATCGCCTCGTTCACGTCACCGCGCCCGACACGCGCGCCGCCGCGTTG
>CBDTZF010000294.1:0-3589 GCA_965364825.1 uncultured Rhodocyclaceae bacterium
GGCATCTGTTTGGCATGGTTCGACACGCCAGCCCGACCGGCCGAATTCGTTCGAACAACATCCGGCGCAATGCGCTGCGCTTATTGCGCCCTACGGGTTTTGCGATCCGTAGTGCGCCGGATGCCTGTCGCCGACCTCAGCGCCCGAAGGTTGCCTTGACCACTTCCATCAGGGCGTCGCTCGTTTCCACATCGTCGGTCAAACTTTCCACCACCGCCGCGCGGCAGGCCTCGACCGGGTCCATGCCTTCACGGATCAACGTCGCCGCATAGACCAGCAGACGTGTCGAGGCGACTTCTTCCAGATCGACATCCTTGAGCGCGCGCAGGCTCTGCCCGATATTGACCAGTTGCCGCGCCAGCATTGGCTCGCATGCCGTCTCGCCAATCAGCACGGCCTCTTCGCGTGCCGCCGAGGGAAAGTCGAAACGCATGCTGACGAAGCGTTGGCGGGTCGACGGCTTGAGCCCCTTGAGAAAATTCTGGTAGCCGGGGTTGTAGCTGATCACCAGCATGAATGCGGGCGGCGCCTTGAGCACTTCGCCGGTGCGGTCGATCGGCAGCACGCGCCGATCGTCGGCCAGCGGATGCAACACCACCGTGGTGTCCTTGCGCGCTTCGACCACTTCATCCAGATAGCAGATGCCGCCTTCGCGCACCGCGCGCGTGAGCGGGCCGTCGCACCACACCGTCTCGCCGTCGCCAATCAGGTGACGACCGACCAGATCGGCCGCCGTCAGATCGTCATGGCAGGCCACGGTGTGCAGCGGCAGGCCCAACCGTGCCGCCATGTACGTGACAAAACGCGTCTTGCCGACGCCGGTGGGGCCCTTGATGAGCAGCGGCAGGCGGTTTTTCCACGCATGCTCGAACAGCTCGATCTCGTTGCCGGCAGCCTCGTAGTAAGGCAGGTCGTTTCTCACGCGGGTGTCCATAACGTTTGTATTCTCAGTTCAGGCCCAGCAGATAGGCGAGGGTGATGACCCCCAGCACGATGACGACCCACCCTAGCACGACGCCGCGCCACAAGAATATGACCGGCCGCAGCCCCATGAAATCGAGAATGATCAGGCGGCACTTGATGAAGGTGAGCGTGAGCATGCCGCCCATCACCGGCAGCAGGACGTCGTGTGTGGACCACCATTCGCCGATGAACCACGTGATGAGGGTGGCGACGACGAGAATGCCATACGCGATGTTGAGTTTGTGTGTGGGGAACATGGATTATCTCATCACGTAAACGAGCGGGAAAAGAATGATCCACACCAGATCGACCATGTGCCAGTAGGCCGCGCCGCTCTCCAGCCCGTTGGCCGCGTCGGGGCCATACATACCCTTGCGTGTCTGCGCCCACAGCACGACCAGGATGACCATGCCGAGAATGACGTGCATGAAGTGGAAGAAGGTGAGCGAGATGTAGAACATGTAGAAGGTGTTGGTCGACAGCGTGATGCCGGCGCCGAACACATGCGCATATTCGAACAGCTTGACGACAAGAAAGCCCGCGCCGCAGACAATGCCACCGAGCAGCCAGCGCGCGGCGCGTTGCGAGACCTGCTGCGAGGGCGGCGTATCGACCACCAGATGCACTGCGCGTGCCACACACCAACTGGCGGTGATCAGCAGCAGCGTGTTGATGGCGCCCGAATCGCGATCCAGGGTGCGCTGCATTTCGTCGAACAGTTCGACATTGGTGCTGCGCGCAAAAGCGTAGGCGCCAAAGAAGAGGGCAAAGGCGAGCAGCTCGGCAATAATGAACACCCAGATGGCGAGATCGCCCGGCGGGGTGTTTTGCACTTCACCTGCGGTCGCCGTGGTCTCAGTTGGGGGCATGGCAACGGCCTTCGATTCTTGTGGTTGTCGAAGGGTACGTGAAGTTCTCGGTTCGCACCTTGACGTGAACCAAACGGGCCGGCGTAGTAGGGCGCAATAAGCGAAGCGCATTGCGCCGGATGACAACGGTCGGCGCCATCGAACCATGCCCGATTACCGACGTGCCCGGCGTCTGCGTGGCACCTATTCACACAGTGAGGCGGACCGGCCGTACTCGAGGTCTCAAAGAACATCCGGCGCAATGCGCTTCGCTTATTGCGCCCTACGGTTCGGCACCTAACGCTGTGCTCAACGCCGCTTTTCGCGTGAGCCGCGTTCGCGCTCCACCTTGAGAATGTAGCGGTGGATAGTTGAGGCGACGCGCTCGGGCATGTCCACAAACTCGCAGCCTGCACGCAATACCGAAATTCCGCTGCGATTGGTCACCCGGAAGACGTTGCGGATGCGCAGGCCGGTCTGCACCGTGCCGATTTCCGGCAGCGTAATCTGGCAATGGTGAAATTCCATCTCGGGCTTGAATTCCACGCCTTCGGGCGGCACCACAAAGGCGATCCCGCCACCGGAGATGTCGAGCACGCGTGCTTCGAAGGTGATCGTCGCGCCGTCTTCGTCCTGCATCGGTAACTGGCACATCAGTGACGGCGTTGCCGGTGCGGTGAGGCGGAAATACTCGCGCCGCTGCAGGCGCAGCAGCCGGTCGGGCATCGGTGCTTCAAAGGCTTCATGCCCTTCGAAGGTGATGCGTCGCAACGAACCGAGCGGAAACTGGATCTTGACGTTGTCCACCTGGGTGATGCAGATCAGCTCTTCGGCGTTTTCGGCGCGGCGGTTATCGGCCTCGCTGGCCGCCATATCGAGCACGATGCGATTGCTCGCGTCGTCCGCTTCCAGCACCGTGGTGAGCACGTGTTCGCGGCTGTTGTCGGGATAGGCGGTCACCATCGCGCGCTTGCGGATGAGATTGCGCAGCACATGCAGAATTTCCGTCGAATTGCGAATCAGGTACTGGCTGAAATCGTCTGACTGGAGCAGTTCGAATTTGAAAGCGGCGTTGTCGGTTTGTGGCATGCGGCGAGTTCAACAAAAGAGTGGACGGTAAGCATTGTTTATAGCACGCCATGCACGGCGTGCCGATGCATGAATGTCAGCCGCTGCCGCCGGCATCCTGCTCCATGCGGTACAACCACGCGAGCAGCTCGGCAATGACGACATACAACTGCGGCGGAATGCGCTCGTCCAGATCGACCTGCATCAACAGCGCGATCATTTCCGGCGATTCGTGCACATACACGCCGGCTTCGCGGGCGCGCTCGATAATCTCGCGCGCAATCAGCCCGCGCCCCTTGGCGACCACACGCGGCGCAGCATCGCCGGCCGAATAGGCCAGCGCCACCGCTTCGGCGCGCGGATCGTCGTCGAGGGCGTCAGTGGTCGGCGGGCTCATCGAGCAGGCTCACTTGCAGTTCCTTGACGGGAATGCTGGCCGCATCCAGGGCGGCGGTCAGTGTGGCACGCTGTTCAGCCAGCGTGCGCACCGCATCGTCGGAGTCGGCGGTCAAGGCGATACGAATCCCTTGCGCGTCCAGCGCCAGCCGCGCCTGCACACCGCCGAGGTGGGGCAGGGTGAGGCGCAGCGTGGTTTTCCAGGCGGCGTTGTCCTCATCGGCATCGCCGGCGCCTTCTTCGTCTGGATCTTCGATCTCAAGCATCGCTTGTTGCCCCGGCCACACCTGAGCCTGAAAGGCGTAATTGTGCGT
>CBDTZF010000295.1:0-3583 GCA_965364825.1 uncultured Rhodocyclaceae bacterium
CATCACAGCGCCTTCGACCAGCACCGGAATGACGCGTACACCGTCGCGCTTGAGCGCAGTGGCGATTTCCAGACGCGTATAGTCGTTGGGGTCGTCGAGGCGCCGGTTTCCGCTGCTATCCTGGGCATCGACCCAGCGTGGACCGATGACCGCGAGCAGCACACCACAGTCGCTGAGCGCGCGTTCGATGGCGTTAACGAAATCGACACCCGGCTCGATCGCCTCGACATCGCGGAAGATGAGCACGCCTTGCAGGTGTTCCCTGAGATGATCGGAGAGACGACCCGCCGCGCTCTGACTGTCCTGTCGTCGGTAACTGACAAAAATCCCCTGCATGACGCTGCCTCCGCTGAGCGGCCTTGTCGCTCTTAACCATAGTCGCATTCGACCGTACTGGCGAGCATCAGGTCCGATGCGGTCGCCGGCTCCAGGGTGCGTCGTGGTATCGCCTCAACGCCGCGGCGGCTATGATGCCGGCTCGTCACCGCCCGCCACACCGTCATGCCGTCCACTCCCGCCATCGCCCCTCACCGGCTTTACGAAGACGCGCTGGCGCTGTTCATCGGCAGCCTGCTGGTGGCGCTCGGGGTGTTGTTGCTGCGTGCCGCGAACATTCCGATGGGCGGCACGGTGGGGGTGGCGTTTCTCGCCCACTATGTATCGGGCTGGAATTTCGGCGCGCTGTTCTTTGTCGTCAACCTCCCGTTCTACTGGCTCGCCTGGCGCGGTATGGGGCGCGCATTCACCATCCAGACGTTTGTCGCGGTAACGCTGCTTTCGCTGATCACCGAAATACTGCCGCGGCTGATCGACATCGGCCGCATCAACAGCGTATTTGCGGCGCTGGCCGCCGGCGTGCTGGTCGGTACCGGTTTGCTCATCCTGATCCGCCATCGCGCCAGCCTCGGCGGCCTCGGCGTGCTGGCGGTGTACTGGCAGGAGCGGCGCGGCTGGCGCGCCGGCACGGTGCAGATGGTTTTCGATGTGATCATCCTCGGCGCTGCCGCGTGGGTCATCAGCGCGCCGGCCGCGGCACTGTCGGTGCTGGCTTCGGTGGCACTCAACATGGTGATCGGCGTCAATCACCGCCACGGCCGTTACATGGGCTGCTGAGAGCAAGTTTGCAAAGTGCGCTTGAAGGGCGCCCATCAGTGGCCGATACTTGGCCGCTTATGCGAGGGCCTGCGCACACGTACACGGCCCTGCAACCTTCCTACCGAGGATTCGCAATGCCCCGCTTCAGGACGCTCGCCGTCGCCAGCCTGCTCGTAGGTCTGAGCGCCTGCACGAGCATTCCGCTCCATGCGCCCACCACGCCGTCAAAACCCGATCCCTTTCCTGCGCCTGCCCCCGTGGCCGAGCAGCCGCCGCTGACCGTGCCGGATCCGTTCGACCCCGCGTTCGAGGCGCCCGATGGCATGGCGGAACCGGGTTTTGGCGAAGGAAGCGCCCCCCCGGCGGCGCCGTTGTATGGCTACACCGGCGACGAAAAGAAGCGCATGACGGTGTGCGTGGCAATATCCGACACGGCGATGCACGCGGCCGAGCGGCGCAAGGCCGGCAAACCGCTCAACGCGGCGATTGCCTTGTATGCCGGTCGCCGCCATGAATCGTTGAATATCGCCACGGTGCGTCAGGTCTATGCCGACGACATTGATGACGTGTGGGATTACTCGGTCGATTTCTTCCAGCGCTGCGCGGTGCGCCTGGCGTACATGCCGGCAGAGCGGCTCGGCCTCGCGCGCAGTTGCATGCGCCGCCAACTCATCGGCGGCAGGGCACTCGAACTCAAGACGCTGCGCCGAAGCCAGTCATACGCGTACAACTACTTCAAGCGCATCGGCCAGTCCGCCGACGATGTGGTCGACCTCGCATGGGCATCATCGGACAGCCGGGCGCAGTTCAAACTCAAACTGTGGAACGACTGCCTCGGGCCGGACGCGAGCTGAACCTCAGCGCAACCAAAACCACACCGCCGCGGCGATCACCACGCCGATCAACAGCGTGCGCCCGCCATGCGTCTCGCTGTGCGGCATTGGGTGACGGGTTTCCGGATGCGTCGCGCGATAGCGATCGACTTCGGCCTTGGCCGCCTTGAGACCGATCCCGCGCGCCGCGCGCACTGCCTTGACCGCCTCGATGACGCGACCACGGTTGAGCGCGGCGATCGCCGCGGCTGGCAAGTCGTCGTTGGGCGCGCGATGATCCCTGGCGTTGCGTTGTGCCGCCTCGACCTGTTGGCGCGCCTCGGCCAGCCCGACGCCTGTTTCGGCACGCACGATCTTGATCGCCTCGATCGTGTGGCCACGCGCCAGTGCCGCTGCGGCCTCCGCCGGCAGCGACGGGGTCTCTCGGGCGACCATCAGAGCAGCGGCGCAAGCCAGCGGCGCGCCGAATCGACGCTCAGGCCGGTACGCTCCGCCCAGTCGGCGAGTTGGTCCTGACCGATGTTGCTGACCGCAAAATAGTGGCTGTCGGGGTGGGCGAAGTAGAAACCGCTCACCGACGCGGCGGGCATCATGGCGAAGGAGTCGGTAATGCTCATGCCGGTATTGGCGGGCGCGTCGAGTAACTCGAACAGTGCCGCCTTGACGGTGTGGTCGGGGCACGCCGGATAGCCGGGCGCCGGGCGGATGCCGCGGTATTGCTCCTTGATCAGCGCCGCGTTATCGAGCGTCTCGTCGCTGGCGTAACCCCAGAATTCCTTGCGAACCCGCGCGTGCAGCCATTCGGCGCAGGCTTCGGCGAGGCGGTCGGCGAGGCCCTTGAGCATGATCGCGCGGTAGTCGTCATGCGCTGCATGGAACTCTTCGAGCATATGTTCGATGCCCAGCCCGGCGGTGACCGCAAAGCTGCCAACCCAGTCGCGCACACCGCTGGCCTTGGGCGCGACGAAATCGGCCAGGCACCAGTGCGGTTTGCCGCTGGGGCGCACATGCTGCTGACGCAGGCCATACCAGGTCATCATGGCTTCGTCGCGATTTTCGTCCGGATAGATTTCGATGTCGTCGCCGACGCTGTTGGCGGGGAACAGGCCGAACACCGCCTTGGCTTGTATCCATTCCTGAGCGATGGCCTGATCGAGCATCGCCTGCGCATCGGCAAAGACGCCACGCGCCGTTTCGCCAACCACTTCATCGTCGAGAATCTGCGGGAATTTGCCGGCCAGATCCCAGGTCTGGAAGAGCGGCCCCCAGTCGATGTAGGGGCGCAGGTCTTCGAGGTCGACATCGAGCGCCATCACGCCCAACGCGTTGGGCTCGACCGGCGTATATGCCTTGTCGCCGAGCGCGTCGAAGGCGTTGGCGCGCGCTTCTTCGAGGCGCACCAGTTGCACGCCTTTCTTGCGTGCATGCTGGGCGCGAATCTTTTCGTAGTCGGCCGCCACCTCGGCGCAGAAGCGCTCGCTGTTATCCAGGGAGAGCAGCGAGGTGACGACACCGACCGCGCGTGAGGCGTCGGGCACGTAGATCACCGGGTGATCGTAATGCGGGGCGATCTTGATCGCGGTGTGCGCGCGGCTGGTGGTAGCGCCGCCGATGAGTAGCGGCAGCGAAAATTTCTGCCGCTTCATTTCGGCGGC
>CBDTZF010000296.1:0-3553 GCA_965364825.1 uncultured Rhodocyclaceae bacterium
CGAATACGACGCGGTGCCCGTTCACCTGACGCGCGCCGGCGGCGAACAGCGCCTGGCTGATTACCTCGCGCTCAACCCGGCCGGCCTGGTGCCCACGCTCGATGACGATGGCGTCGTGTTGACTCAATCGCTGGCGATCATCGAATACCTCGACGAAACGCATCCCCAACCGGCGCTTCTGCCGGGCGACGCGGTCGAGCGTGCACGTGTCCGTGCGCTTGCACAGGCCATCGCCTGCGACATCCACCCGATCAACAACCTGCGGGTGCTGCAATATTTGACCCGTGAGCTCGGTGTCAGCGACGCGCAGAAGAACGCCTGGTATCGCCATTGGGTGGAGACCGGCCTCGAGGCGGTCGAAGCCAAGCTCGCCGACAACCCCGGAACCGGCGCCTTCTGCCACGGTGACACACCGACACTTGCCGATTGCTGTCTCGTGCCACAGGTGTTCAACGCGCGCCGCTTCGACTGCGATCTTGGCGCGCTGCCGACCATGATGCGCATCGTCGAGCACTGTGAAGCGCTGGACGCGTTTCAACGCGCGGCGCCCGGCGCCCAACCCGATGCCGAGTAAAGTCACCACCCGCCGCGGCGCCCGGCAAGGCACCGATGGCCGGATGAACCCACCCCTACGCCATCGTCACGTCGCGTTATTTCACGTTAACGATTACACGTAGTGCATCCGCCACCCATGTATCTGGACAATTTTTTCGTGGTGGGTCCCGTATTTCGCGTCGTCACCTGAGCGACAGGCGTCGGACAAGTCTCGAGCGAAAATCGAAAAATGCGATTACGGTCGGCCGACGCCTGCAAGATCGCAGCATCCAGCTTCCATGATTGATGCTCTCCCAGCATGTTGCAACGCGGCAAATGGCGCTTCTGGCATACGAGTAGTGACTAGATGGAACTCCACAGTCCCTGTATTTATTGACTATTCTGAGCTTTCATACCTCAGCTAGGCTTTGTGCGGTGCGTCACACAGTTGACATATTTTTCGTTGACGCTATACTTAGAGCCATGCTGCATTGCACCATCCAGAGCACTCGGAATTCCCGGTGCGGGTGCAAGCGATGATTTGAAACCCCCATTGAGGAAATTGACTATGAATACCGTCTCCGCCGCCGAACAGTTCGCTTCTGCCAACAAATCCACCGTTGAAACCATGACGACCCTGGCCACCACCGCCCTCACCCAGATCGAACGCCTGAGCGCGTTGAACCTGAACACCGCCCGTTCGATGCTGGATGACAATGTTGCCGCCACCCGGACCGTGCTGGCTGCCAAGAACCCGCAGGATCTGGCTACCCTGCAAACTACGCTGGCTCAGCCGAACCTCGACAAGGCGGTCGCATATGGTCGCGGCGTGTATGAGATCTTTACCGAAGGCCAGCAGGAAGTCACCAAGCTGTTCGAGGCGCAAGCTGCTGAACTGAAAAAGACCTTCACCGACGCACTCGAGAACGCTGCCAAGTCCGCCCCGGCCGGTTCCGAGCCGATGTTTGCCGCCGTAAAGTCGGCCCTCAGCGCCGCTGACACGGTGCAAGACAACGTCAGCAAGGCAACCAAGCAAGCCACCGAGATCGCCGAAGCGAACGTCAATTCAGCGGTCGAAGCGACTGAAAAGGCCGCCGTGTCCGTCAAGAAGTCTGCGTAATCGCCGACCGCATGGGCTGAGCTGAACAGGCTCACTCTCGCGACAGTGCCGTCCGGGTAAAACTGGACGGCATTTTTTGTCCACGCACCGCACGAGCCTGTGCTCCCAGGACAATCGCGTGAACGCCTCGTGTCGCAGTTCGACGGCTGAATCAAGTCTCGTCATCCCGGCGAAAGCGGGGATCCATGGCTATTGGGGGGTATGGATCCCCGCTTTCGCGGGGATGACCCGTTCGGGGAATAAACCGCACGGGTCGTTACGCCCAATCTACGCGGAATCGCCATGTTCCTGCGAATGCCCTGCTCCCGGGACGGGCGAGCGCCCCGGGTGTCGATTTACCCTGTCATTACTTTTCCCACTCGGCTTTTTGAATCTGCAGCCCGTGGTTGCCGTTGTATGCAGCGCGCTCGGGTTGTTTCCAGCCGTCGAGCAACGAGTCATCGAGGCGGTAGATTTCCACGCCCAATGGACGGCAGACATTGAGCGGATCCTCGGCGTCCGGGCCCCACATCGGCAGCGACAGGTCGCCGCCTGGGCAGGTGGATAGGGCGCACAACAGATCGATTTCGGCGAAGAACTCGAGGTAATCGCCCTGTTTTGCAGGGCACGCTTTCATGAAATACATGTCGTCGTGATTGAGGCCGGTGCACTGAAAGATATTCAGTACATCGTGCACGTCGAACTCGGTCAGACCGTGGGGCAACACGGCGCGGGTCAGGTTCGAATGGCAGTGATGGTGAAAGTCCTTGCCGGTGAGCATCTTGTTCACATACGGATCGCAGCGGGTGCCCAGCAAGTCATGCACACGCCCGCCGTGTTCGTCGATGCCGTAGCCGGCAAGGCTGTCATCCGTGATGGTAACCATCGGCCGTAGAAATGGCAGGTTCGACCACAGGCGGTCGTACGTGGTGACGTGAGCACCCTGCAACTGGCGGGTACGGGCCGCCCACATGCGCTCGCGCGGATCGTTGGCATTCCAGACGTTGAAGTCGCCGACCTGCGGACCGACAGGGGTGGTTACGCGAAAAACATGGCCCGCCGGTACTTTCCATGCGTGGCCGGTGCGGATTGGTACCTCGAACTGCTCAATCAGGCTGCGGCTTTCCGTGGATTCTCGAACGCGGTCATAGAAGGCTTTGTTGACCTGCAACGCGGCGCCTTTGCTGACTTGGTATGCAGCAGGATAGTCTTTGTACATGGAGATACCTCGTTATAGGTGTCTTGAAGTGCTGCTCAGGAGGTCCAGTGGCAAGTGCCCGGAGCCGTCGAGGTAGTTGCTCATGGCTTCCCCGGCTTCCCTCCTGCTTTCCTGAGTGCCCGGCTCGCTGCTTCCCTGATGTCCATGTCAGTGTCCGACCGTAGCCGCGTGCCCCCAGCCCGCGTAGGGCGTAATAACCGAAGGGCATTGCGCCGTATGTCAACCTAACGATCATGGCGGTTGGTGCCACCACCCCTGACCATGAAAGACGACGCGGCCGCAACACACGTAGGGGGATGAGCCGAAGGCGCTATCCGCCGGATGTAGACGCCATATGGCGGAAGTCGCTCCGCTTTTCCGCCCTACGCGATCGTCACATCGCGTTATTTCAAGTTAAGTCTCCCGCCACAGCAGCAGCACGATAGCGAGATCAATCTGTTGCCCACGTCGCATGATCGCTGCGATGAGTACACCATTGCAAACGCGGTTCGAGTGGTGCGTTGGCGTCCCGGTTTGAAAAGACAATTCGTCCATCGTGTTCCTCCGCCAGATCAAGATACCGCTAGGGACACAGCTTGCCCACCCGACAACTTTCTTTTGGTGCGCCATCAATCCGGTTCCTGTCGGAAGCTAAAGCTCCACGATATGGAGCTACGGCCTGCTAGACTGGAATTGCCGGCCCGTGCCCGACGCGCCCGCAC
>CBDTZF010000297.1:0-3545 GCA_965364825.1 uncultured Rhodocyclaceae bacterium
TTCGCGGATGAAATGGCGCTCGGCCCGCAGCGTTCGGGCGCAGGCGAGCGCGGCGTGGAGTGCGGTGGTGTTGACGCCGCCGGGTTGGGGACGCGAGAGCACCAGTGGCACGCGCGCTTCGTCGAGCAGCACGCTGTCGGCTTCGTCGATGATCGCCATGTCGAACTCCGGCACCTGACGGCGCTGCGCACGTGACGGATCGATGAAGGTCTGGGTGCGATCGAGCAGCGGCTGCCCTTCGCGCGGTGCCACCACGCCATCGCGCAATACGTCGAACACCAGTTCGCGCGCTGTGACGTAAGTAATGTCGGCGGTGTAGGCCGCCTGACGGGCGTCGGGGACGTCGCCTTCGCATACCGTGGCGACACGTAGCCCGAGGCGCGTGAACAGCGGCGCCATGGCGGCAGCGTCGCGTGCCACCAGATAGTCGTTGGCGGTGACCACATGCACACGGTGGCCGGCGAGCGCGCCGACGGCAGCGGCGAGCGCAACCACCAGCGTCTTGCCCTCGCCGGTCGCCATCTCGGCCAGCGAGCCGCACAGCAGTGCGTGGGCGGCGGCCAGTTGCACGTCGTGCGGGGTCAGACCGAGTTCGCTGCGCGCCGCGCGGGCGACGAAGGCGAGGGCGTGACGGCGGTTTTGATCGTCAAGCCCGTCGCGTTGCAGGCGCTCGCGTAGTGCGTGGGCGTTGATGCTCTCGGCGCTCAGGTGTTTCATTTCGGCGCGGATGGCGCGCGCGGCGGCGAGGTGCGGGCCGACGCGTCGCGCCGGGCCGGCATGGCGCAGTTGGCGCCAGCGCATCGTGATCCAGTCGAGTTGCGCATTGTCGCGCTGCGTGCGGCCGGCGGGGCCAGGACGGAACCAGGGGAGGGCGAGACGAAGTTGGCGCATCTCAGGCGGCCCCCTCGAAGAATTTGAGTAAAAGCTGGCGCGCGCTGCGGCCCCATTGAATGGCGAGCGGCGTATCGGCATGGGCAAAGCGCACCCACACGCGTTCGTCGACGACGCCGGTTGGCGGGTGGGCGAGTGCAAGTTCGACATCGAAGAAGGCGTCGGCCGCTTGCTGGCCGTTGCTATCGTCGGCGCGTACGGGAATCGGTCCGCCGAAACGCTCCGACAGTCCCGCGGCGGGCAGGCTGTGGCTGGCACCGGCGGCGAAATGCCGAATTTGGGCGGCCACCGGGCTCAAACGGGAATCGGCGAGGCGCACGCTCACCGCTTCGGTCGAATCACGCACGCGTGCCGCATCACCATTGGGCACCACCGCATGGACCGTCAGCGCGTCGGGCTTGCGCACATGACCAAGCGTGTGACCGCGCGCCAGAAAGGTGCCGAGCAAATCGTCGGCATGCGGCAATGCCAGCGTGCCCTCGCTGCCGGCGAGCAGCGTCAGACCGGTCACGCGGTCGCGGACTTCGGCGAGTTCGGAGGTGGTGCTGGCGATCTGCGCGCGCAGATCGCCGGCTTCACGCGGATCGCGCAGCAGGCTGGCGTACTGGCGCGATTGCAGGGCGCTGAACTGGCTGGCCAGTTCGCTCGCCTGGGCGAGCAAGGCAGGGTCTTCGAGGCGCGCCACCGGCTGACCGGCGACGACCTGCTCGCCATCGCGCGCCAGCCATTCGGCGATGAAACCGGCGGTGTCGGTGCGCACGAAGGCTGCATCTGGCAGCGTGAGCACGCCGGGCACGGTGGTCGCGCTGGGGAGCGGCACGAGCAGCGTGAAGGCCGCGAATGCGCCGGCAGCGATCGTCAGACGGCGTCGCGCCGGCGAGCGCGCACGGCCCGCATCGGGTGCCAGCCACTGCTGTATCGAGCGCCACGCGGGCATGATGAACAGCGCCACGGCGAGCGAAATGGCGGCCACCGTGGCGAGTGCGGTCGACAGGCCACTGATCCAGCCGACGATGTGCCAGCCGATGAAAATCTGGAACAGCCATGACGCCGGCGCGTAGAGCGCCAGCCATTTGGTTTCGCCCGGGGCAGTGTCCATGTGCGGCACGCGGGTGCGCAACAGGGCGCGGCCGATCAGCGTCTGCCACCAGCGGCGGCTGCGCGTGCCGAGATTGGGCAGATCGAGCAGATCGGTGAAGGCGTAGTAGCCGTCGAAGCGCAACAGTGGGTTCCCGTTGATGAGCAGAGATGACAGCGCGCCGATGACGAAGCCGGTGAGCGCGATGTCGCGCACCACGCCGGGCGCCATCGCCAGCCAAAGCCAGAAGGCGAGCGCGGCGATGAGCAGTTCGGTCATCACGCCCGCGGCGCTTACCAGCACGCGTTGGGCGCGTGGAAAAGTATTGGCGGCGGAGGCGTCGACCCACGGCACCGGCACCAGTACCAGCAGCGTGAAGCCGGCCGTCGGCACAGTGCCGCCGAAATGTCGGATGGTCAGCGCGTGGGCCAGTTCATGCACCGCTTTCATGAGCGGATAGACCAGCCAGGCAATAAGAACGAAGCGCGGCGAGCTGCCTGCCTGCGCCACCGCGCCGGCCAGTGCCGGCCATTCGCTGGCGGCGCGCAGTGCGCTCATGCCGACCAGTGCTGCCCACAGGATCAGTGCCAGCGGAGTGAACATCGCCGTGCACCACGGTGCCACCGCATCGATCAGCCGGCCGGGGTTGAACAGTCGAACGCGCATCGCGAGTGGACTCATGGCGGCAAAGCGGTGTGAGCGTTCGCGACGCCGCGCTTCGCTGAACTGGGCGACGAAGTCGAGCGGCATGTCGGTCTTGAGAAAACCGGCCGCATTGAGCCGTGCGAGTAGATCCAGCACCTCGGGCTGACTCGGCGCGGTGTCGGGTTCGGCTTCGTGGAGTTGATGCCACCGATTGTCGAGCGTGTGCTGGCCGTCGAGCAGGGCGACGAAACGCCATGCCGGCGCGTTGAGGCGCAGTTGTTCGCGTGACCCTTGCGCGGTGAGCACATGCCAGATGCGGCCGCGTGATCGGAGCCGGCGGCTGCTGACCAAGGTGCGCAATGCCGGGCGCAGTGCTGACACCTCGTGCCAATGCGGGCTGTACAAAGCGTCGTTCATATTCCGAACCCGCGCCACAGTTGTAGCTTCAGCCAGTCGCGCACGCGCACGCTCCACTGCGCGGCGAGCGGCAAGCGGCCGGCCGCGACGCGCGCATAGCCGCGCATGCCGGGATGCACCGCGGCAGGCGGGGTGTCGAGTTGCGCTTCGACTTCGACGAAATGTCGCCCGTCGCGCGCGGTGGCGGTGGGCAGGATACGGGTGACGATGAAGTCGATTGAATCGCCGGCCAGTGCGGTCAGCGCAACCGCGCCCCGCGCACCGAGCGTCAGCTCGGCCACATCGCGTTCATCGACTTCGATCATCAGCCGGTAGCGGTTGCGCGGCGCAAGCACCAGCAGCACTTCGCCGCGTTCAACCGGGGCGCCCTCGGCCTGATCGAGATCGCCGGTGAGCACGACGCTTTCCATCGGCGCGCGGATAAGGCCACGGTCGAGGCGGTTGTCGATCAGTTCGATGCGTGCGCGCGCTTCGTTGGCGCGTGCCTGCTGGATCACCAGTTGACCGCGATCCT
>CBDTZF010000298.1:0-3542 GCA_965364825.1 uncultured Rhodocyclaceae bacterium
ACCAGTGCGCGGGCGGCCGATAGCCCTCCAGCTTGGTTCGCGCATGCACCACCAGCCGTTGCGCCCCGCCGTCAACCAACGCCTGCGCGCAATCGATGGCCCGCGCCGGATCGTTCACGCCGAGGCGCATCTTCGCGGTCAGCGGCACGCCACTTTCGATCAGCGCATCACTGACAGCACGTGTCACCCCATGCAGGGTTTCAGGTTCGTCGAGCAACACGGCACCACCACGGTGACGATTGACGGTCGGCGCCGGGCAGCCGAAATTCAGATCGATTCCGGCCGGCGACCACTGCGCCGCACGCGCCGCATTACTCGCCATCAGTTCCGGATCACTCCCCAGCAACTGAATCTGCACCGGAGTGCCACCAGGCGTTTTTCCACCGGCAGCCAGTTCCGGGCTGGTGCGAAAAAACGCGCGGCGCGGCAGCACGGTATTCGATATCCGCACGAACTCAGACACCGCCAGATCGTACCCGCCGATCCGCGTGAGCACATCGCGCAACACCTCGTCGGCGAGACCTTCCATCGGTGCGAGCAGCAGGTTCATCGGCTTAAACTCCCGTCGACCGGGCGCCACGAGCAGTCAGGCGGGCAAGCCCGTAAGATGCTTCTTTTCATTTTGCTTCTTTTCATTTCTCTTCCACGTCGATCCGCATGACTGACTCCTTCACGCTCTATCACAATCCGCGCTGCTCAAAAAGCCGCGCCGCACTCGCCCTGCTGCAAGAACATGGCATCGAGCCACGCATTGTTCTTTACCTGGAGACGCCGCCGTCGCGCGACACGCTCGCGCAGCTCGTCGAGCAATTAGGCAGCCCCGCCGAAGCGCTGGTGCGCACCGGCGAGGACATCTACAAGGCCGAGTTCAAAGGCAAGCAGTTGAGCAATGACGCATGGCTCGACGCATTGGCCGCGCACCCCAAATTGATCGAGCGGCCGATCGTCGTGCGCGGTGAGCGCGCCGTGATCGGACGTCCGCCCGGAAGGGTGCTCGAACTGCTCGATCGCTGAGCTGAGCGAATTGTATCGTCACGGCGGCGCGAGCACGAACCGTAGCTTTGCAATGGCTTGATTCAGCTGAAGTCATCAGCGATAATGCTCGACTACTTTTAATCAGGGTGGTCACAACCGCCACCCGCGAAATGACGAGACGGCCATGAAAGCGGACATCCACCCCAAATACCAAGAAGTCAAGATCACCTGCAGCTGCGGCAACACCTTCGAAACGCGTTCCACATCGGCGAAAACGGACATCCGCGTGGAAGTGTGTGCCGAATGCCACCCGTTCTACACCGGGCAGCAGAAAATCGTCGATACGGCAGGCCGTGTCGAGCGCTTCCGCCAGAAATACGGCAACGTGCAGCGCGGCTGATTCAGGCCGCTCACCGCATCAGCGAAAGGCAGCCACGGCTGCCTTTTTTGTTGCGCGCAACAGGTACCACCATGCCGGCTGACGTAGAATCCGCACGCGGCAACTCAAAACCACTTCATGATCCTGGAAACGGCGGTTGGACGCGCTTCCACCAAACGGGTAAGGCCGGTCAGGAGAATAAATCCCAGTGCTTACTTATATTTCTCGAAGCCAACTAGCGATCAACTACCGTTTCTAGGATGAATCCTCGCCTTGATCCCTTCGCTCCGGAAACGCCCCGCCCCCCACGCCAGCTGCTCATGTGGTCGTTGGTACTGGTCTATTTGCTGGTCGGTCTGATCGGTCATGATCCGTGGCGCGGGGACGACGCGCGCAACCTCGGCCCGGTGCTGGCAATGCTCCGCGACAATCAATGGCTCATCCCGCACATTGCCGGTGAGCCGTTTTTTGAATTTCCGCCGCTCTACTACTGGGTGGGAGCGCTCACCGCGACGCTGACCGGATGGCTGCTGCCGCTGGCCGACGCCGTGCGTCTTGCCAGCGCGCTACTGGTCGGGATGACGCTGTGGCTGACCGCGGACAGCGCACGGCGGCTATATGGCGACCACGCACACGCCGCGGCGCTGCTGCTCAGCCTGGGCACGCTGGGGCTTGTCGTCCACGCCCACGAAACCCAACCGGTGCTGGCAGCGATGACCGCGCAGGCCGTGACGTTCTGGGGTTATGCGGTGGCGCTTCGACACCCCGCGCGCGGTGCCGTGGTCGCCGGATTCGGCGTCGGCCTGGCGTTTCTTGCCAATGGCCTCGCTGCGGTCGTCATCACACTGCCCGCATTATTCTTTCTGCCCGGCGCGCTCGCCATCGTCCTGTCGCTGGGCGTTGCGGCGATCACCGCCGGCCTGTGGCTGCTTGCCGCGTCACTGGCGGATGCCGCACTGCTCGGCGCATGGTGGCAGGCGCAACTGGTAGAGCTCGCGCCGCATGGACGGAATATTGCGCGCGCCGACAAGCTCGTCGGTCTGCTTGGCTGGTTTGCGTGGCCGCTATGGCCGATTGCTGGCTGGGCGCTGTGGCGAGAACGCCATCGCCTCACGCGACCCGGTTGGCCGCTGCTGATCGTCACCGTCGTGCTTGCCCTGCTGGTGATGACGTTTACCGGCTCGCTACGGCCCACCAGCGCGTTGCCGATCCTGGTGCCACTGGCATTGATGGCGGCCGCCGGCGTGACTACCCTGCGGCGCGGCGCGGCGAACGCCTTCAACTGGTTTGCCGGGATGTGCTTTGCGGCATTCGCGCTGCTGATGTGGATCGCGTGGACGTCGATGTCGCTGTCGTGGCCGCCGGGCCTAGCGCGCCACCTGAACAAGATCGCCCCGAATTTCGTGCTGGTCGATCCGTTGCTGCCGTCGGTGCTTGGCATCGCGCTGTGCCTGGTTTGGATCGGCCTGCTATGGACGGCAAGACGCGGCCCTTATCGCGGCGCCATTAACTGGGCGGCGGGAATAACCATGCTGTGGTGCCTGGCCGTGATCTTGCTGCAACCGTGGTTCGAGCACAGCAAAAGCTATCGCACTGCAGCAACTTCGCTGGCGGCGGCGCTCGAAGGGCAGACACTGACATGCATCGCACAGATCGGGCTTTCACCGAGCCTGCGCGTCGCGCTCGACTACCACGCTGGATTGCGCACCGTTCCGTTTGGTGAGGCCGGTGCGAGGTGCTCACATGCACTGGTTTACGGTGACACGCGCACGGCCGCACTCGCAGGACCGTGGCGCGCACGCTGGTTGTATCAGCGCGGCGGCGGCGACAAGCTCGAAGTACTGCGTCTGTACGAACGCGTCGATGAGCGTTGGGCAACGCCGTCGCCGATGCTGCAAAGGCGGCAGACGATAGACCGACAGCAGTGATCATCTACCCCGGCAATTTAAGGAAATGCTCGCGGTAGTACTTCATTTCCTCGATGGACTCGTAGATGTCGGCCAGCGCTTCGTGGCGCCCCTCCTTCTTGAAGCCTTTGGCCAGTTCCGGGTGCCAGCGCCGAGCCAATTCCTTAAGCGTCGATACGTCCAGATTGCGGTAGTGAAACCACGCCTCCAGGGCCGGCATGTAGCGCGCCATGAAGCGGCGATCCTGACATATCGAATTGCCACACATCGGCGAGACGCGC
>CBDTZF010000299.1:0-3542 GCA_965364825.1 uncultured Rhodocyclaceae bacterium
ACACGCGGGCGGTGTTCGGCGATTACATTCACGTTTACGACATGCAGCAGGCGACCGAGGATGGTGCGACGGTGGCGATTTACTTCGAGTCGCGGCTGGCCAAGTTGTCGCTCAATGCGGCCGACCTGCCCGCGATCGATGACGAGGTCGACGCGCTGGCCGAGGACGAAGAGGAGAGCCAGCAGTCGCGGCTCAAGAGCAAGTGGGCGGCGCTGGAAAAGGTGGTCGGCGCCGAGCCGCGCATCGCGCGCGTGGCGGCGGATCTGGTGACCCACTTCGAGGAGCGCAAGACCGCGCAGACCGGCAAGGCCATGATCGTCGCGATGAGCCGTGACATCTGCGCGCATCTTTACAACGAAATCGTCAAGCTGCGCCCGGACTGGCACGATGCCGACCCCGAGAAGGGCGCGATCAAGATCGTCATGACCGGCTCGGCCAGCGACAAGGCGCTGCTGCGGCCGCACCTCTACAGCGCGAAGGTCAAGAAGCGGCTGGAAAAGCGCTTCAAGGACCCGGACGATCCGCTGCAGCTCGTCATTGTGCGCGACATGTGGCTGACTGGCTTCGATGCCCCGTGCGTGCATACCTTGTACGTGGACAAGCCGATGAAGGGGCACAACCTGATGCAGGCCATTGCCCGCGTCAATCGCGTGTTCAAGGACAAGCAGGGCGGTTTGGTGGTCGATTACATCGGCATCGCCAGCGAGCTCAAGAGCGCGTTGAAGGAGTACACCGCCAGCCACGGGCGCGGCCGGCCGACCGTGGACGTGGCCGAGGCGTACGCCGTGATGGCGGAGAAACTCGACATCCTGCGCGGCTTGCTGCATGGCTACGACTACAGCGATTTTCTGATCCCGAGCCACAAGCGGCTGGCCGGTGCAGCCGATCACGTGCTTGCGCAGAAAGACGGCAAAAAGCGCTTTGCCGATATCGCGCTGGCGATGAGCAAGGCGTTTTCGCTGTGTTGCACATTGGACGAGGCCAAGGCAGTGCGCGAGGAAGTGGCCTTCTTGCAGGCGGTGAAGGTCATCCTCACCAAGCGCGACATCAGTCAGAAGAAGCGCAGCGACGAGACGCGCGAGATGGCGATTCGCCAGATTATCGGCTCGGCGGTGGTGTCAGGCGAAGTGGTCGACGTGTTCGAAGCGGTCGGCCTCGACAAGCCCGACATTGGCATTCTGGACGATGCCTTCCTCGCCGAAGTGGGCAATCTGCCGGAACGCAATCTGGCCGTCGAACTGCTGGAGCGCTTGCTGGAGGGCGAGATCAAGAGCCGCTTTGCCAGCAATGTGGTGCAGGAGAAAAAGTTCTCGGAACTGCTCGCGGCGGTGATCAAACGTTATCAGAACCGTTCCATCGAAACGGCTCAGGTCATCGAGGAATTGATCGGGATGGCACGGAAATTCCGCGCCGCAGCCACCCGCGGCGAGGAACTGGGCCTGACCGAGGACGAAATCCGCTTTTACGACGCGCTCGCGGATAACGAATCGGCAGTGCGCGAGCTGAGCGACGAAACGCTCAAGAAAATCGCCCACGAACTGACGGAAAACCTGCGGAAGAACATCACCGTCGACTGGTCCGCCCGCGAGAGCGTGCGCGCCAGGCTGCGCCTGATGGTGAAGCGCATTCTGCGCAAGTACAAGTACCCGCCCGACCTGCAGGAGGCCGCGGTGGCGCTGGTGTTGCGGCAGGCCGAGGCGCTTGGGGAATCGTGGTTGTGAGGGCTTTGGTAGGGCGGATGAGCCAAAGGCGTAATCCGCCGTAAGGGATTCTCGATCACATGCCACCGTGCCGGCCGCGCCGCGGTGATTTCCATTCGGCGGAATGCGCCTTCGGCTGTTTCGGCCTACACGCGCTCAAGCACCCAATAGCCGGCGCGCCAGTACGGATTGCATGTCCCGTCTGCCGTCGGCGATCAGATATATGATCACCTTGTAGTCGTGGACCCGATAGATCACTCGGTAGGGTTTAAACGAAACCTGTCGATATTCCTTGATGCCCAGGGCGATCAACTCAGGCGGATAACTCCCGCGCTCCGGGAAGCGTGACAGGCTTTCGACGACCGACATCACCTGATCCAGCACATAGTCGGCGTTGGTGACACTGTCGAATGCCGCAATGTAGTCGTAAATCGATTCCAGATCCTGCTCGGCGCCTTCGGTGAGCAGGACGTCGAACCGCGCCGGCGCGGATGGCATCAATCGGCAGTTCGCTTCGCACGTAACCGGGCGACAACGTCCGCCGCTGGCTTGACCTTGCCCGCGGCCACTTCCTCGTTCCCGAGCGCAAGGATCTTCAACAGGGCAAGGGTTTCCTGCGTTTCCTCGAACGAGGCCACATCCATCAAAACTGCCTTGGCTTCGCCATTCTGCGTGATGATGAACGGTTGCCGTTGCTCGGCGATTGTCGACAACACTTCGGCGGCATTCGTCTTGAGATAACTGATTGATTTGACTTGCGACGAGTAGCGCATGTTTGTCCCCTGATGAGCGTTGTGACCATATATAGTCCTCATTCGGTCTTCCTGCAAGCGAGGGACGGCTGATGCCCGGATGAACTGACCGACTTTGGTTACACCGTGGCTACATGGCTCCGAAACGCGAAAAGGCCAACCCCGAGGAGTTGGCCTAAGCGCTTGAATCTGTTGGTGGTGATGGGCGGAATCGAACCGCCGACCTATGGGTTATGAATCCATCGCTCTAACCGTCTGAGCTACATCACCGCCGAGCCCGGCACTATAGATTTGGGCTGGCTTCGCGTCAACACCCCGGCGCGCCTTGGAGCACCGGATTCGGCCGGGAATTGGTGTGTTGAATCGGGTGTTTGAATTGACTTTTTGGGGGCCTTCGGCGACCATTTCTGCTTGATTTTTCACAGTTCTCGCGCGCGTTTAGCGTTCGAGGCGATTCAGGTCCGGTCTTGATTTCACGCCTTCTCGTTGTTTGTGCCGCGATTGCGGTCAGTCTGTTCAGCGCTGCGGTTCCAGCGCAGTCCTTGCGCCAGCTCCCTGCCGATGTCGTGGTCGCCACGATGGTGGCGAACGGGGGGGCTACCGTGCTGCTCAATGAGCAGCAGGTGCGCCTGTCGCCGGCGGCGCAGGTGCGCGGGGCGAACAATCTCATCATTGTGCCGGCCAGTCTCTATGGCAACCACAAGGTGGCGGTGAAGGAGGATTTTCAGGGCATGGTGCATCGTATCTGGATATTGACAGACGACGAGCTCGCCGCCTTGCTCGAAAAGGAAAAGGAGAAGAAGTGAGGGCGGCCTCGTGAAGAAGGTATTCATCCGCACGTTCGGCTGCCAGATGAACGAGTACGACTCGGACAAGATGGTGGATGTGCTCGGCGCGCAGGCCGAGGGCATGGTCAAGACTGACGACGTGGAAGAGGCCGACGTGATCCTCTTCAACACGTGTTCCGTGCGCGAGAAGGCGCAGGAAAAAGTGTTTCACGATCTGGGGCGGGTGCGGCACCTCAAGCAGGCCAACCCGGATCTGATCATCGGCGTCGGCGGTTGCGTGGCCAGCCAGGAGGGCGAGGCGA
>CBDTZF010000300.1:0-3540 GCA_965364825.1 uncultured Rhodocyclaceae bacterium
TGGGGAAGAACATACACGGCTCGTTCCGCCCAATGTATGCGGAATCGCAATTCATACGATTGCCCTGCGGTTCAATGATCGACCGCAATAACGATCTTGCCGATGTGGCGTTTTTCGAGGAAGGCGGTCTGCGCCGCGCGCAGTTCCCGGAGATTGAATTGCTGCGCAACGACCGGGCGAATCTCGCCGCGTTCGATATAGCCGATGACGTCGACGAGGATATTGTCCGGCTGAAAGGTCGAGCCGGCGAGGGTGAGGTCACGCAGGTAGAGCGTGCGCACGTCCAGTTCGACGATCGGCCCGGCGATGGCGCCGGAGGCGACGTAGCGCCCGCCGCGTCGCAAGGACGAAATCATGTCCGTCCAACGCGGACCGGCGACAAGGTCGACCACGACATCGAAGGCATCGTTCGGTAGTGGGTCATCACGCGCGATGATCTCGCTGGCGCCGAGCGCGCCGATGTCGGCCGCCTTGTCCGCGCTGGTCAGCGCGGTCACATGGGCACCGCGGCGCACGGCGAGCTGAATTGCGGCTGACCCCACGCCGCCCGATGCGCCGGTAATCAGCACGCGTTCGGCCTTGACCGAAATGCGCTGCAGCATGCCTTCCGCGGTCGACCAGGCGCACGGGATCGAGGCGAGTTCCAGGTCGCTCCAATCGCAGTTCACGGGCACGGCGTCGGCAGCAAACGTCTTGGTGTACTGCGCAAACCCGCCGTCGTACTCCGATCCGAAGGTCAATGTCACGAAGGGGGCGCCCAACGCACCGGTGCTCTGCATGGTACGTACCAGCACGCGCTCGCCGATTCGGCTCGACGGCACATCGCGACCCACGACAACGATCTCGCCACAACAGTCGGCGCCCTGGATGCGCGGAAAGCGGATCGGATCACCGGACCAGCCACCGTCGTCCGCGGCAACGCTGGCCGCCCCTGTCGCAGTGGCCGCCGTGTCGCCGCGCACCGATTTCGAATACCACGCCGTGCGCGTGTTGATGTCAGTGTTGTTGACCGATGACGCGTGGACCTTGATCAGCACCTCGCCGGCGCCCGGCTTCGGCACCGCCAGATCCTCACGCCATTCGAGCTTGTCGAGGCCGCCGTGGCCGGTCAGCACAACGCCGTGCATTGTTTCGGGAATCATCGTGGGTCACGTCCTGTTTCGTTGGCGGGGGCAATGCATGTAAAGCGGAGTCTAAAAGACCGGCGAGTGCGCAACAAACGCGCTCATGCCGTTCGATGCATTCGGAATAATGATGAACCCGCCCTGATGTCCACGCACAAATGGCGGGGCGGGGGGCAGTGTCGGGAATTGGCCCGCGTGGAACTTCAGTGGCTACCCCGCGGATCAACCAATCCATTGGTTGCCGAGTGGCCACTGAAGCCGTCGTTATAAACTCGGGCGTGGCTTCTGGATTCCGGCCTGCGCCGGAATGACGGGCGTTTGGGTCGCGTCAGGGGGTGGACTTTTCGCCGTCGTACCGGCGAAGGCCGGTACCCAGAAGGGCCTTCGGTGCTGGATGCGTCGTAGTTTTTCGCGATGCCGCAAACCAAAGGGCTGTCACGCCGATCATGAGTTGCATTGACAGTGCGGCGCGACACAGGGCGGCGGCGGTTGCAGTCGGCCGGGATGGCCGCCGACTCGAAATTCATTGCCACGCGCGCGACGCGTCCGGTTTGATCACTGGACGGCACCCTTCGGTCAGGGCATCACCTTTCGGTACTGAACGAAACCGCTCTTGTCGGCAATCCGGTCATACAGGTGCATCGCGGTGTGATTGGATTCATGCGTGAGCCACCAGACTCGCGCGGCGCTGTTCTCCTCCGCCTTTACATACACATGCTCGATCAGCGCGCGTCCGATGCCTTGGCCACGAACCGCGGGAACAGCGTACAAATCCTGCAGATAACAGTAGTCGCCGCGGGACCAGCAGCTACGGTGATAGATGTAGTGCACCATGCCGATCAGCGCGCCATCGACGTCCGCCACGGCGCAATGCATCGGTTCGTCCGGGTCCAGTAGCCGCTGCCAGGTCAGCCGCGTCACCTCATCCCTAATATCGACCTGATAAAACGCCTGATAAGCCTTCCACAGCGGTAACCACTGTTCATGGTCGGTTGGCTCAAGCATGCGAATCGTCATCTTTGTTCTCCCAGTCAAGGACGATCGAGAAGCGCGAGGGTGGTCTCGAACAGCGGGCCGTCGGCCTGCGTCATGCGGTCACTCGCGTTGTCGTTCCCCAGTGGCCCAGTTTAGTCCCATAGGAAGCGCTGACTAAATGGCTGCGCGGGCAAGCGGCGTCTTGGGCGCCGGCGACCCACTGCTTTGGCGTTTCGCCGCGCGACGCGTCTATATCGAGCCCGATTCATGTCGCGGACTTGCACCGGAACTAAAAGAAGACTAATTTAGTCCACTATTCAAACGCACGAGGCTTTGCAATGCTGCGATTGAGCAAAATGGCGGATTACGCGGCGCTGATGTTGGCGACCATGGCCGAGCGTCCGACGGAGAACCACACGTCGGGGGCGCTGGCAGCGGGCACAGGGATCGGGCGGGCGACGGTAAGCAAGTTGCTCAAGGCGCTGGCGCAGACCGGGCTGTTGGTGTCGCAGCGCGGGGTGAATGGCGGTTACAGCCTTTCGCGCGCGCCCGCGGCAATCAGCGCGGTCGACATGATCGAAGCCATCGACGGGCCGCTGGCGGTGACCGAGTGTACGCTCGGGTCGGGCCTTTGCGAACTGGAGTCGACCTGCCAGCTCAGTTCGCAGTGGCAGCATTTGTCCGTCGCGGTGCGCCGCGCGCTGGCCGAAATCACGCTGCAGGATTTGATCGGTGATCCGATCGCGCCGCAGTTTACAATGCGCCGTCGCACGGCCCCATCTTCACCTGAACTCATCTCCCACATGGAGCGCAAGACATGACAACACAAGACTCGGAAGTGACGGACGTCATCGAACGGCGTTACCAGCACGGTTTTTTCACCGATATCGAGTCCGATACGCTGCCGCCGGGCCTCAACGAGGACGTGGTCCGGGCGATTTCGGCGCGCAAGGGCGAGCCGGAGTGGATGCTGGAATGGCGCCTTGAAGCCTATCGGCGTTGGCTCGAAAAACCCGTTCCGACTTGGGCGCATGTGCACTATCCGCCCATTGACTACCAGGCGATTTCCTATTATTCCGCGCCCAAATCGAAGAGTGACGGGCCGAAGAGCCTCGATGAGGTCGATCCCAAGCTGCTCGAAACTTACGAGAAGCTCGGCATTCCGCTGCACGAACGCGCGGCCTTGGCGGGCGTAGCGGTCGATGCCGTGTTCGACAGCGTCTCGGTGGCGACAACCTTCAAGGCGAAACTGGCCGAGGCGGGGGTGATTTTCTGTCCGATCTCGGAAGCCATTCGCGAGCATCCCGAGCTGGTGCGCAAGTACCTCGGCACGGTGGTGCCGCGGGGAGATAACTTCTACGCCAGCCTCAACTCGGCGGTGTTCACCGATGGCTCCTTCGTCTATGTGCCCAAGGGCGTGCGCTGCCCGATGGAGCTGTCG
>CBDTZF010000301.1:0-3537 GCA_965364825.1 uncultured Rhodocyclaceae bacterium
GCCGGCGGCGGCTGTGTGCGCCCTGTTGCCGGCCTTCTTTCCTGCACCGCACCTGCTCGACAAAGCGGATTCGCCGGCGTTTCGCGCGCATTTCATCGTCGCCATGCTCGCCTACAGCTTGTTCACCCTGGCGACCTTGCACGCGCTGCTGATGTCGATTGCTGAAAAGCGTTTGCATGACGCCAATCTGTCGAAAGCGTTTGCGAGCCTGCCACCGCTGCTCACCATGGAGCATCTACTGTTCCGGCTAATCCGCATCGCCTTCGTGCTGCTGACACTGACGCTGGTGTCGGGCATCGTGTTTTCCGAAGATCTTTTCGGCAAAGCCTTCGAAGTTGACCACAAAACGGTTTTCGCGGTTGTGTCGTGGCTGATCTTCGGCGCACTGCTGCTTGGCCGCCGGCTGCGTGGGTGGCGTGGCAAGGTGGCGCAGCGCTGGACGATTGCCGGTTTTGCTGCACTCATGCTTGCTTACGTCGGGAGTCGCTTCGTGATTGAAGTCGTTCTACAACGTGGCGCGTAGGAGCCTGTCGGACTTGAGGCTGATCTACTGCGCCGGCGGGAAGAGCGGTCCCTATCCGGCCGCGCTTTCGTTGCATAGCAGCACCATGCGCCTCGAATTCAAGCGAATTTTTCCTCGCGCTCCCGCCCGGCTCGCGACGGTCGCTCAAGTCCGACAGGCTCCCGAGAACGCTGCGTTGACAACGCTCTGGCGGGCCGGAATACTCGATTCACCCCGCATGCCTCTGACCATTCGTGTCTGACATCCCTCTATCGTTTCAGCTCGCTACGCTGGCGGTGCTGCTGGTTTTTTCCGGTCTATTCTCGATGGCCGAGACGACCATGATGGCCTCCAACCAGTATCGCTTGCGATCGATGGCAACCAACGGCCACCGCGGCGCGCAGTTGGCGATCGCGCTGCTGGACGAGACCGAAAAACTGCTCGGTGTCATTCTGCTTTTCAACAACCTGATCAACGCGGCGGCCGCAACGCTAGTGGGCGTGTCCGCCATCGAGTTGTTCGGTAACGAGAGCTGGGCGCTCGGCGCGGGCACGGTGTTGATCACTTTCCTGATCCTCGTGTTCTCCGAGATCACGCCCAAGGTGGTCGGCGCCCGCTACGCCGACAAGCTCGCGGTGATGTACGCCTACCCGCTCACCGCGCTGCTGCGCGCATCCTACTTCGCGGTCTGGTTCGTCAATCTTTTTGTCGCACTCTTGCTGCGCCTGCTCGGCCTGAGTGCAAAGGGCGATGGCGGCAGCGGCCATTTATCGACCGAGGAGCTGCGTGCACTGGTGCTCGAAGCCGGCCATGTGATCCCGACCAAGCACCGCAGCATCCTGCTCAACATGTTCGAGCTGGAGGACATAACGGTCGAAGACGTGATGACACCGCGCGGTGCCATTGAAGGCATTGATCTGTCGGACTCGATCGGTGATATCAGCCATCAGATCGCCACCAGCTACCACACGCGTTTGCCGGTGTTCAATGGCGAAACCGACGAAGTCATCGGTATTTTGCACCTGCGCCGGCTCATCGCCCATGCGCTCGAAGCCCCCCTGAGCCACGACGCGCTGCGCGAGATTGCGTTCAAATCGTATTTCATTCCGGCCGACACGCCGGTCTACTCGCAGCTTCAGTTCTTTCAGGAAAACAAACAGCGCATGGGGCTGGTGGTTGACGAGTACGGTGAACTGCTCGGGCTGGTCACGGTGGAAGACATCATCGAAGAAATGATCGGCAAATTCACGACCAGCTCACCCGGTGGCAAAGACCGGCTGAACTGGCAGGATGACGACAGCGTTCTGGTCGATGGCGGCCACAACCTGCGTGACCTGAATCGAAAATTAGGCCTCAACCTTCCCGTAAATGGGCCGAAAACATTGAACGGGTTGATTGTTGAGCACTTGCAGGACATACCCGAGTCGGGGCTCTCGGTGCGCATTGGCGACGTACCCATTGAAGTAGTGCAGACCCAGGACCGCATGGTGAAAACCGCCCGGCTATTCAAGCCGGCTGAATAAACCCATATCTGACAATGGTTTGCACAGGCTGCTTTACACGAGACTTGAAGCCATGCACCATTTTCAGCCGATTTAACGAAACAGAGCTATGGCAGCGAATCCGCAAATTGCATTGAGTGGACTGGCACGCGCATTGATCCAGCAAGACCGCATTTCCGAAGCGGACGCGCTGGCGTGCACGACCGAACACGGCGGCCGCGTCAACGGTTTTCTGGTTGAGGCGGGGCGACGTGATCTGCTCTCCGAGCAAGACGTTGCGCGCTTTGCGGCAGACACCTTTGGCTATCCGATGATGGATATCGGGGCGCTCGATCCGTCGATCGTGCTCGCGGATGCCATCGATCACAAACTGACCCTGAAACACCACGTGCTGCCGGTGGGCAAGCGGGGCAACCGCCTGACCGTCGCCCTGGCAGACCCGACGAATCTGCGCGCCCTCGACGAGATCCGCTTCCAGAGCGGCCTCGCGGTCGACCTCATCATCGTCGAAGCCAGCAAACTCGCCACCACGATCGAGAAACGCTCCGAATCCGCTTCGGACACGCTCAATGCGCTGACCGGCGACGAATTCGACATGGACATGCTCGAACTGGAGCGTGCGGCCGAGTCGAAGAGCGACGAAGACGCACAAGCCGAGGTGGACGACGCCCCCGTCGTACGCTTTATCCAGAAAGTGCTGATCGACGCGATCAATGAAGGTGCCTCGGACGTTCACTTCGAGCCCTATGAAAAGTATTACCGCATCCGCTTTCGCACCGACGGTACGCTGCGCGAAATTGCGCAACCGCCGCTGGTGCTGCGCGAAAAGATCGCGGCGCGCATCAAGGTGATTTCGCGGCTCGACATCTCTGAAAAGCGTCTTCCGCAAGATGGGCGCATGAAGCTCGTATTGTCGAAGAACAAGGCCATCGACTTTCGTGTATCGACGCTGCCGACGTTGTACGGCGAAAAGATCGTCATGCGTATTCTCGATCCGTCTTCGGCCATGCTCGGCATTGACGCGCTGGGCTACGATCCGGATCAGCGTCAGGCCTTGCTCGATGCCATCGCACGCCCGTACGGCATGATTTTGGTGACCGGCCCGACCGGTAGCGGCAAAACGGTCTCGTTGTACACCTGTCTCAACATGCTCAACAAGGGCGGGACAAATATTTCGACCGCGGAAGATCCGGCCGAAATCAATTTGCCGGGCATCAACCAGGTCAACATCAACGAAAAGGCCGGACTGACCTTTGCGACCGCCTTACGCGCGTTTCTGCGTCAGGATCCGGACATCATCATGGTGGGTGAGATTCGTGATCTGGAAACCTCGGAGATTTCGATCAAGGCGGCGCAAACCGGTCACCTGGTGTTATCCACGCTGCACACCAACGATGCGCCGACTACGCTCGAACGATTGCGCAACATGGGTGTTGCAGCGTTCAACATCGCATCCTCGGTCATTCTGATCACGGCACAACGCCTGGCCCGACGCCTGTGCAAGTGCAAACAGCCGATGGACATTCCGCACGA
>CBDTZF010000302.1:0-3530 GCA_965364825.1 uncultured Rhodocyclaceae bacterium
GCAAAGCGCACTGCACCATGCAGCCGTGGATTGGTGCAATGCGCTTCGCTTATTGCACCCTTCACCCTACACCCTACGCGGGCAGCGCAAGCAACGCGCGCAACCGCGCCCGCAACCACGAAAAATCCGGCGCACCCACAATACGCTCGACGATGCGGCCGTCGCGGTCGATAAGTAGCGTTGTCGGTGTGGCGGCGATGTTGCCGAAGGCGCTTGCAATCTCGCCGCGGGCGTCGAACGCGACTTTGAACGGCAAGCCACGCTGGCGCGCAAAATGCACCACGCGCGCGGGCGCATCGTGGGCCATCGCCACCGCGACCATCTCGAATGACGGGCCGGCAACGGCCTTGTAGGTGTCGACCAGCGCGGGCATCTCCTTGACGCAGATCGCGCAACTGGTCGCCCAGAAGTTCACCAGCACCACCTTGCCGCGCCAGTCGTCGCTGTGCGCCAGGCGGCCGTCGATGAGGGGTAGCGAGACAGCGGGGGCGCGCGGATTGTGTGTGAACATGTAAACCGCGCCCGCGAACAGGGCGATGGCGGTTGCCGCGGTGATAAGCTGGCCGCTTGCACCCCGAAAAAAGCGGAGAGTCATCATGCGAGCAATTGTGCGGGCGCTGTGCCTGCTTGTCATCCCCTTGTCGGTTTTTGCCGCCGGTCTCGATTCGATCAGTAACACCCAGGCGACCGGCGGCTTGCGTCAGGCGCTTGAGCAGGGCGCGAAGGCGGCGGTGTCGCAGCTCGGTCAAGACGGCGGTTTTCTCGATAATCCCAAGGTTCGCATTCCGCTGCCCGGGATGCTCGACAAGGCCAAGCCGGTGTTGAAGATGCTCGGCCAGGGCGACGAGGTCGACGCGCTGGAAACGGCGATGAACCGCGCGGCCGAGGCAGCCGTGCCGCAGGCGCGCGATCTGCTGGTGGCGGCGGTCAAGAAAATGAGCGTGCAGGACGCCAAGAACATCCTCACCGGCGGCGACGATTCGGTGACACGCTATTTCGAGGACAAGACCCGCGCCGCGCTCACCACGCGGTTTTTGCCGGTGGTGGAGAAGCAGACCAGCCGGCTGTCGCTGGCGGAGCAGTACAACGCGCTGGCCGGCAAGGCCGGCGGCACGGGCCTTCTCGGGGACGATGAAAAGTCGGTCGAAAGCTATGTCACCGCGCGCGCGCTCGACGGCCTTTACAAGATCATCGGCGAGCAGGAGCAGGCGATTCGCAGCAATCCGATGCAGGCGGCCGGCTCGCTGGCGAAGAAGGTGTTTGGCGCGCTGCGCTGAAAGACGCGCCGGCCGCGGTAGAATCCGTCCGGTGTGATGTGCGCCGCCCGTCCGGGCGGCGTCGTTTTTTCTGCGAGGCAGGTTTGCATGTCGGCTGGTCTCAACGCGCCTCAAATCGAGGCCGTGCGTTATCTCGATGGTCCGTGTCTGGTGCTGGCGGGCGCCGGTAGCGGCAAGACGCGGGTGATCACGCAGAAGATCGCGCATCTGGTCGAGCAGTGTGATTTCAGCCCGCGCAACATCGCAGCCATCACCTTCACCAACAAGGCCGCGCGCGAGATGCAGGCCCGCGTCAGCGCGCTGCTCGGCAACGGGCGCGGCAAGGGCCTCACGGTGTGCACCTTCCATGCGCTGGGCGTGCGCATCGTGCGCCAGGAGGCGGCGCATTGCGGGCTCAAGCCGCAGTTCTCGATTCTCGACGCCGCCGACACCACGCAGATCATCGCGGATATTGCGTCGGACGCCGACCGCGCGCTGGCGCGTGCCATGCAATGGCAGATTTCCGCCTGGAAGAACGCCATGATCCGCCCCGAGGCGGCGGTGACGCTGGCGGATTCCGACCTCGCCGCGGCGGCCGCCAAGGTATATGCCGAGTACGAACGCACGCTGCGTGCCTATCAGGCGGTCGATTTCGACGACCTGATCAGCCTGCCGGTGCGTCTGTTCGAAGACAACGAAGACGTGCGCAACCGCTGGCAGGCGCGCCTGCGCTATTTGCTGATCGACGAGTATCAGGACACCAATCGCGCGCAGTACACCCTGCTGCGCCTGCTCTCCGGCGTACGCGGCGCGTTTACCGCGGTGGGCGACGACGACCAGTCGATCTACGCCTGGCGCGGCGCGGATGTGGAGAACCTGCGTCTTCTGCAGACTGATTACCCGCGCCTCAAGGTGGTCAAGCTGGAGCAGAATTACCGGTCCAGCGCGCGCATTCTGGCCGCCGCGAACACGCTAATCGCCAACAACGAGAAGCTGTTCGAAAAGCGCTTGTGGTCGGAACACGGCGCCGGCGAGCCGATCCGCGTGAGCGCGGCGCGCGACCCGGAAGCCGAGGCGCAATTGGTGGCGATGCGCATCCAGGCGCATCGCTTCGAATACCGCAGCAAATACAGCGATTACGCGATTCTGTATCGTGGCAACCATCAGGCGCGGCTGCTCGAGCAGCAATTGCGCAACCACCGGATTCCCTACGTGATCTCGGGAGGCCAGTCGTTTTTCGACCGCGCCGAGATCCGCGACCTGATCAGCTATCTGCGCCTGATGGCCAACGGCGATGACGATCTCGCTTTTATTCGCGCGATCACCACGCCGCGCCGTGGTGTCGGCGCGGCGACGCTCGAAGCGCTCGGGCAGTACGCCGGCAAGCGTCAGGTGAGCCTTTTTGCCGCTGCGTTCGAAGAAGGCGCGGCTTCGCAACTCAACGCGCGCCAGCTCGAACTGGTGCACGGCTTCGGCAATTTCATCAACCGCTTTGCCGACCGCGCCGCGCGCGAACCGGTGGCGCGCCTGCTCGACGAACTGCTCACGGCGATCAGCTACGAAAGTTGGCTGATGGGGAGTTGCGACACGCGCGAGGCCGAAACCAAATGGCGCAACGTGTGCGATTTCGTCGGCTGGCTCGGCCGTAAGGGCGAGGAAGACGGCAAGACGCTGATCGAACTCACGCAGACCATCAACCTCATTTCCATGCTCGACAAATCAGACGAAGACTTCGACGGCGTGCAACTGGCGACGCTGCATGCCTCGAAAGGGCTGGAATTCGGACATGTCTTTCTGGTCGGTGTCGAGGAAGGCGTGCTGCCGCATCAATCGGCGCTCGACGAAGGCAACATCGACGAAGAGCGGCGTCTGATGTATGTGGGCATCACGCGTGCCCAGCGTTCGCTGACGATTACGCACTGCGAGCGGCGCAAGAGCGGTGGTGACACTCGACTGTGCGAGGCGTCACGGTTCATCGCCGAAATGGGCGAGGGCGTAACGGTGGCGAAGAAAGATGATGCACCGGTGACGGCCGACGAGGGCCGCGCGCGCATCGCCAATCTGCGCGCCATGCTGGCCGCGAAAACGAACTGACATCAAAATCGGACCGTAGCCTCGCCGGTCAACTTGATGAGACGGTTGGCTCCGCCAGCCTGTGAATGAAAGCGATGTTCGCGCGACACCCCGTAAGGCGAGATTGAACCCGCCATCCACGCCGCGAAACCACGTGGCCGGATTCAGCCGGCCTTGCGAAGACGGCTTGGGGGAAAGTCA